>JBKPJP010000159.1:0-28570 GCA_046730735.1 Acidobacteriota bacterium
CTCCGGGCTTCGGCAGCGGCGGGCGAGTGGCTACTGACTCTGCCTGCTGATCATCGGTAATGATCTCGTTGCAGATGTCGATGCACTCGTTACAGATGTAAACAGTGGGACCGGCAATGAGCTTCTTTACTTCGTTCTGAGACTTGCCGCAGAACGAGCAGCGCAGAGTATCATCAGTTCGTCTCACCATAATCTAGGGAATGAAGCTCCTTTGAGGAATCGCGTGTGTTTACTCCCGGTGCGCGATGACCTCGTCTATTAAACCATATTCTTTGGCCTGCATGGCAGACATAATTTTATCCCGTTCAACATCGCGTTCGACTGTGTCGTACGACTGTCCGGTATGTTTGGCGATGATTTGGGAGGTGAGTTCACGCATTCGCAGAATCTCTTCTGCCTGAATGCGAATGTCTGTTGCCTGACCTTGCGATCCGCCTGATGGTTGGTGAATGAGGATGCGCGAATTAGGAAGGGCGAAACGTTTTCCTTTGGCGCCGGCTGCGAGTAGCAGCGCGCCCATCGATGCACATTGTCCGACACAAATGGTCGTAACGTCCGGGCGAATGAATTGCATCGTGTCGTAAATCGCCATCCCCGCGGTGATCGAACCACCAGGTGAATTGATATACAGGTTAATATCTTTTTCGGGATCTTCGGCTTCGAGAAAAAGTAGTTGGGCTACGATTAGGTTGGCAATCTGATCGTCGATCGGGGTACCCAGGAAAATAATATTATCTTTCAGCAGTCGTGAGTAAATATCGAAGGCGCGCTCGCCTCGAGAAGTCTGCTCGACGACCATTGGGACTAGAGCCATACAGTTCTAACCTCGTTCATATACTGGATGACTTACTCATCCTTCGCCGCGTCATCTTCTTCCTTCTGATCGTCCGTTGGTTCGGTCCACTCAGCGTCAGTGATGCGCGCATTTTCAACTAAAAGATCGAGCGCTTTACGATTGCGCAATCTTTGCGCGATGCTACGTTCGCCTCCATTCTTTGTCAAGGCAGCACGCACTTGCTCTTTCGTTTGTCGTGAAGCACTCGCGATCGACTCGATCTCTGCTTCAACTTCTTCATCCGAGACGGTGATGTTTTCCGCTTCGGCGATCTTCTCCATCAGCATCGTAGCACGCACGTCGTCCTCTGCCTGCGATTTCATTTCTTCGCGCGCGCTGTCCCAATTGATCTGTTCGTTTCGTGGATCGATGCCGCGTTGCATCATCTGTCGCGCCACGTCCTGCAAGCGCTGATTGATTTGATGTTCGGCAAGGCTCTGCGGCACCTCGAACTGGTGCTCCTCAACTAATTTTTTGACGAGCTGGCCGCGCAGGTGATGCTCGGACTCTGCTTTCGCTCTCTCTTCGAGATCTTCTCGAATTCTTGTGCGCAATGCTTCCACCGTATCGAATTCACCGCCGAGACTCTTGGCAAATTCGTCATCCAGATCGGGCAATTCTTTCTGTCTGACCGCCGTCACCTCAGTCACGTACTCCACTTTTTTGCCCGCTAGTCCGGGAGAAGAGAAGTCTCCGGGGTAATCGACGACGAAAGTTCTTGTCTCTTCGGGTTTGACGCCGGTGAGATTGTCCGTGAATTCCTGCTGTACGTTTGGTGCACCAAGCACCACTTCGACGTCGTCTACTTTGATCTCTTCTTCTTCCGGCGCGTCATCGACGAATTTCCCGCGTGCGTTGACGGTTACGGTATCGCCGAGTTGCGAAGCGCGATCTTCGACAGGCTGCAGCGATGCAGATGAGTCACGCAGCCCTTCGATCACCTGGTCGACGTCAGCATCGGTAACCGGGCGCACGCGACGCGTGGTTTCCAGTCCTTTATATTCCCTGAGTTCGATCTCAGGCAGGACTTCGAGGCCGACTTTGACCGTCAGAGGTTCCTCGCCGAGACGAGCGAGCACCTCCGCGTTGTCCAATTGAACGTCAGGTTCGCCGATAGCGGAGAGTGAATGCTCGACGATTGCGTTGTTAACAGCGCCGGGCAGCAGTTCTCGCAGCACTTCGTTTTGGATCTCGCTCTTGTAACGCGTGCGTACGACTGAAGTGGGCGCGTGTCCGGGACGAAACCCGGGCACCTTTGCTGCCTTGCTGTATTCGCGGCTGATACGATCGTAGGCGTCGCGAATCTCCGCCGGCTCGATTTCGATTTTGATCTCCTTGCGAGTTGGGGAGACGTCTATGAGTTCTGTTTTCATTTCCCTGGTTTTCTTCTTGTTGGTGCGAAAGGGGGGACTCGAACCCCCACACCTTTCGGTACCAGATCCTAAGTCTGGCGCGTCTGCCAATTCCGCCACTTTCGCTTGTGAAAAAGCGAAATGAAGAATAGCACAGAGAATTGGCCACGGATAAACGCGGATGACGCGGATCTCTTTGCTTCCTGATCCTGAAAGCCAATGATATTCCGCTGTCAGAGAATTAGTGTGACGTAGGCGAAAGTTTTACTTTCTCAATGTTCACGGCGTTCAGAACGTTGTTCGATTTTAGCCGGCGTATTCCATTCCGCTCGAATCCGCTTAAACGCATGTATCCATCGTATGGCAGCAGCCTCAAACACTTTAGCTACAGGTTTGGAAACTACGAGGATAAGACTGAGGACAGAGAAGAAGATAAATAGGCTAAGCCCAATATGATGGAAATCGAGGCTGGCACTAAGTTGCGCAGCCACTACTACTCCAACTCCAACTAATGCGAATATTGTGTAAACCTTCAGAATGTTGGCAAAGTGGGTAACTGAATTCTTAATTAGAGTAGTCATAATTTAGGTCTTCTTACGTAAGCTGCCACTACAGAGTATACGCCCCAGATCACGAAACCGACCAGTATGGCAAGATCAGCTCCGTCGAAGACATACTTGAGCTTTATCCTATCAAAGAATACATAATCGGATGTTCCCCAAAGCCAATGCACCAGTTCTTCTATGAGCCGGATGGTTCCCAGTAACACAGCTACGACTACTGAGTGTGCGACTAATTCAATTAGCGCATGCAGAACCCGTAATGAAGCTTCTTTAGAGCGTTCTTTAGTGGAGAGAGACTCGGTCAAGCGGATCTCCTGGAGGATGAGGTGTGAGAACGTTCCTTACCTTATTGAAGACCTGCTTTTAAGTCAAACTTACTTATGCTACGCGGTACTCAGTTCTGGGCTTGCCGAGGAAGTCTTTGCCGGTTTGCTTTGTGATCAATCGGAGTTGTTCGAGTTCGTAGTAGGCGCGTTGGATTTCGCCCTTGTCGACTGAGAGTTTTTGCGCGAGGGCGGCGGGGGAGGGGAGGGATTCGCCGGACGAGACGGTCTTGTTACGGATCTGGGTCTCGATCTGTTCGCGTACCTGGGCGTAGACGGGATTGTGCGACAGGTCTTTCAATTCGATGTTCATAGGTTTAGAGGGTGCGCGTCACTTTCGATAGCGAACGCGGGGAGTCAGGGTCGAGTCCTTTGGCTTCGGCCAACAAAGCCGCGAAGAGTTGACCAGGGACTATATAAGGAATCGGCGCGAGAAACTCATCTATCTCTCGCGACATGACAATCGAGCGCGTACACAATCGCGCCGCGTCACGATCACTCGTGATCGCGAGAGTGTCTGCGTGTAATTCACGCAGACGTTCGATCAGGCTCTTCACTCCCGGCAACATCACTCCCGGTGGAGCGAACAGAATCACCGGAAAATGACGTTCAACCATCGCGAGTGGCCCGTGCAAAAAGTCCGCCGATGAAAAACGCTCCGCGACTACGTAACAAGTCTCCATCAACTTCAGTGCGAGCTCGTATGCGTTTGCGTAGGCCAATCCGCGACCAACCACTACGCAGTTTTCCATGAACACATAACGCTGCACGAGCTCGCTGATCGCCGGTTGTTGTTCGAGCGCGCCCGCGACAAACTCCGGAATCGCCTCATACGAAAACGACAGCGGCTGCTGGGCCAACTCCGCCGCCAGCATATAAAAAAGGAGCATCTGCCCGGTAAAGGTCTTCGTTGCCGCGACCGATCGTTCTTTACCGCCGTGTGTGAGCAGTGTTTCATCGACGATCCTGGTCATCGACGATCCGGGCTCGTTACTGATGCCAATCGTGTACGCACCCGACTTCCGGGCGCTCTCGAGCACGTGATTGATGTCTTCACCTTCACCCGATTGAGACACGCCCACCACGAGCGCATGGTCCAACTTCAGTTGTGCGTTGTAGATCGTGTGAACTGATGGCGCCGAGAGTGAGACGGGAATGCCGGTAGTGATCTCTAATAGATAGCGACCAAACAGCGCGGCGTTATCAGAGCTACCGCGAGCGACCAGAACAATCAGGTCAATATCGCGCGTTTTCAGCAGCTTTCCGAGTTTGGCGATCTTGGCGCGCTCTGACGCAATCGTGCGTTCGAGTGCGGCAGGTTGCTCGGCGATCTCCGCAAGCATTAGAGACATGTCGGGCCAATACTGTAACACAGATAACGCGGATAAAAGGCCGGATTAGATTCGTGTTAATCTTAGCGCCATGTCCCCCAAGCGGCTTGTTTCTCTGGACGTTTTTCGCGGAATCACCATTGCAGGCATGGTGCTGGTGAATAATCCCGGCACGTGGTCCAGCATCTACTGGCCGTTACAACACGCTGAATGGCATGGCTGGACGCCCACCGACCTCGTCTTTCCGTTCTTCCTTTTTATCGTCGGTGTTTCGATCACGCTCGCTTTCGCGCGACGCGTGGAAGAAGGCAGCGTCAGGCGCGACCTGTATCTCAAAGTAATCAAACGCACCGCGATCATTTTTGGCCTCGGACTGTTTCTCAATGGCTTTCCATATTTTCAACTCGGGACGATCCGCATCGCGGGCGTGCTTCAGCGCATCGCGATCTGTTACCTGATCGCGTCGCTGATCTTTCTAACTACCAAAGTCAGGACGCAACTACTGATCGCTCTCGCAATACTCGTCGTCTACTGTTTAGTGATGACGAAAGTAGCCGCCCCGGGATACGCGCCTGGAGATCTCACGAAAGAGGGCAGCCTCGCATCGTTTGTCGATCGCGTGATCCTGCGACAACACATCTGGCGGCAGGGCAGGGTCTACGATCCGGAAGGACTACTCAGCACGTTTCCGGCGGTAGCGACAACGCTTTTCGGAATACTGACGGGCCACTGGTTGCGCAGCGACCGCACGCGCATCGACAAAGTTGTCGGAATGTTTGTCGCGGGTGCAGTGTGCGTGGTGCTCGGCTGGGTGTGGAATCCGTTCTTCCCGATCAACAAGGCGTTATGGACCAGTTCTTACGTGTTGTTCACAGCAGGTCTCGCATTAGAACTGCTCGCCCTTTGTTACTGGGTGATCGATATCAAGGGATACCGTCGCTGGGCGTGGCCGTTTGAAGTGTTTGGCGTGAACGCGCTCGCGTTGTTTGTAGGAACGGGGTTGATGGTGAAGTTGATGGGATTATTCAAGGTGCAGGGCTGGATCTTTCGCAACCTGTTTCTGACCTGGGCCACGCCAATCAACGCGTCACTTGCTTATGCGATAGCGTTCATTTTGCTGTGGTTGTTTTTTATGTGGTTGCTGTATCGCAAGCAGATCTATATCAAGGTTTAAATCCAGGACCACGCAACACGCGTCCGCCGAGAGCTGGGGTTCGTTGGCCTTTATCAACGCTGATCTTGCCGTTGACCAGGACATATTCAATCCCTGCGGGGTATTGATTGGGTGACTCGAAGGTCGCGCGGTCGATCACTTTCGCAGGATCGAACACCGTGATGTCCGCAAACATTCCCTCCTTTATTAATCCGCGATCGCGTAAACCTACACGCGCCGCAGGCCCGCCGGTCATCTTGTGAACAGCTGTCTCGAGATTCAACAACTTCTCATCGCGGACGTAGCGGCCGAGTATGCGCGGGTAACTGCCCCAGCCACGCGGATGAGACTTCGAGCCTGCCAGTGGCCCATCAGTCGCGCGCGCGCCACTGTCAGTGCAGAAACTGACGAACGGCGACTGCATCGCCGCGCGCATGTCAGCTTCGCTCATCATGAAGTAGATGGCGCCTGTTTGTCCTTTATCGGCAATGATCAGATCAAACACTACATCGAGCGGATCCTTCTTCTGTTGTTCCGCGATCTCTGAAATACGTTTACCCTGCAACGCCTCGAGCTCACGATTCACAACTGCGCCAATCAACACGCCACCTGGACCGCCACTCCCGAGATAAATGTTTTCCCACTCCGTTTGCTCTTCGGAGATCTCTTTCTTCAAACGCTGGCGAGTCTGCGGATCGCGCAGGCGGTTGAGCATTTTTTCTGTGCCGCCCTCGAGCGCCCACGGCGGCAGACACGCGCTCAACGCGGTGCTGCCCGCAATGTAAGGGTATATATCGGCGGTAACATCCAGGCCGCGATCGCGTGCCTGCTTGATGCGCCCGAGCACGTGGGCCATGCGACCCCAGTTCTTCTTGTACGCAGTCTTGAGGTGCCAGATCTCAACCGGAATCTGTGCCTTCTGCGCGATCTCAAACACTTCATCGAGCGACGCATCGATCGTGTTTGCTTCGCTGCGTTGGTGCGTGGCGTAGATGCCGCCGTACTGGTGCGCGACTTTCGCGAGCTCGACGAGTTCATCCGTCTTCGCAAAACGCGCGGGCACGTATTGCAGCGACGTCGAGAGACCGAGTGCGCCGTCGCGCATCGCATCCGCAACCAGTTTTTTCATCTGGTCCAGCTCTGCTGCTGTTGGTGGTCGATCGTCGTAACCGATGACGTACTCGCGCACTTGAGTCGCGCCCACGAACGTGCCGAGATTCACACCGGAGCCTTGCTTTTCGAGACGTTTGAAATATTCATTGAGCGTGCGCCAGTCGATGGTGAGATTGAAGCGACGCAGAAAGTCTTCCTGCTCTTTGATCTGACGTTCGTTGATCGGGGCAATCGACTCGCCTTCGCCGGTGATCTCGGTAGTCACGCCCATCATGACCTTGCTGTTCGCGCGCGGATCGATCAGGAGGTAAGTTTCGGATTGGCCCAGCATGTCGATGAAGCCGGGCGCGACTACGAGGCCGCGAGCATCGATAACACGCGCGGCTGTGGTCGGGGCAAGGTTTCCGATCTTGACGATGTGATCGTCTTTGATCGCGACGTCCGCGGTGTACGCGGGGCGACCGGAGCCGTCGACGATTCTGCCGCCGCGGATTAGAAGATCGTACTGAGGTGACTGGGACATCGTCAGAAGAAGACACAGACAAGCACAGATGGCTGCGGATTTAAACATCGAGAAACCTGCTTCGTTGATTGGGTTCAGGTAACATGCACGTGTCGTATTTACCGAAGACGCGATAGCGATTGCGGGCGACGAAGCGATAGACAACGTCGCGAAATGCGCGCGGAATCACACCAGCTGCGACGGAGGAGACGCTCCAGAAACCGCCGAGCTCACGGCCAGCGCGCAGGATCGCATTGGAGCGTTGCAACACTCGCTCGCCGGGCTGGTCGTAGTTTTCAATGACGTGCAGCGTGTCCAGATCTTTCGGATCGATACCGTGACGCTGCAAAACTTTCGCTGCGAAGTCGCTTTGCAGCGAAGCAAAACGCAAACGACCTTGTTTGTCGTGCTTGAGAAGAAATTGGACCAGACGATTGCACAGTCCACACACCCCGTCATAAAGAATGATTGGCTCAGCCATCAGAAATTCAGCGGCGGCTGGTTCGCGGCGCGCAGGGATGCGTTAATGGCTGTGATTTCCTTTGCCTTCAAGTTCTCCCAATCAGCCCACACTTTCGTCAACACCGTCTGAAGCTCAAATGAAGCACTGACCATGGGCTGCGTCGGCGCGTGATCGGCATCTTGAAGATTGTCGAGCAGCGAAGCAAAACCGCCATTCAAACGCGTTAGATTCGGTTCGCGCACATCGATAATTCCGCCACCCGGACCGTCGCTACGTCCTTCACCAGCGATCGCCGCTGCCTTTTTGTCGAGATTGTTGAGTGCCTCGGCGAGCGGGCCGCGGTCGACACGCCCAATCAGATCTTTTATCTGCGCGCGGAGTTTTTTGATCTGGTTCACTGTCTCGAACGTCCGGTTCATTCCGCGATAGGCTTGCAGTGATAAGTTGAACTGCTGCGCCAGGTCAGTGGGACTCGCCGTCACGCGCGGATCCATCTTGACGGTCAACTGTTGCGTAAACGACTTGCCATTAGTCGTCAGTTTCACCGTGTAAATCCCCGGCAACACTGATGGACCAAGCGGATAAAGCGGCGTGTCCTGATAAATCGCGGAAATCGGAAAACCATGACCGAAAGAGAGCGGTGGCGCGTATTTCAAATCCCACACGAACCGCTGCATTCCCGCTTTCGCGACCAATACCTGCGGCGGACGAAACCAGTAAGGCGTCACTGGATAATCATCAGGATTGATGGGCGTCGGTTTGTCTTCGCTCGTGTAACGACGCACGAGTTGGTTTTTGCTGTCATAGATCTCGAGCGTTACTAGCGTCGCCGAATCCTTCGCCAGGTAATAATTGATAATAGCGCCATCGGGCGGATTCTGGCCCACGGGTTCTTCAGGCGGCAATGGCGTGTCCGTATTGACGTTGCGCTTAACGCGATACGCTACTTGCGGCGCGAACAAGTGAACCGCTGAGTTTGTTACTGTCGTGTTGAGCTGACGAAGCGGCGTGATGTCATCGAGTATCCAGAACGAGCGGCCATGCGTGCCGACCACTACGTCGTCGTTGTGAATCACGAGATCGCGAATCGACGTAGCGGGCATGTTCAAACGCAACGGCTGCCAGCTATCGCCATCGTTCAAAGAATAAAAGACTGCGAGTTCCGTTCCCGCGAACAACAGCCCTCGTCGCTGCGGATCTTCTTTGACGGTGTTGACTGGACCATCAGGCAACCCGCTCACGATCTCTTTCCACGTCGTACCGCCGTCAGTGGTGCGATAGATGTGCGGCTTCTGATCGTCGAGCCTGATCCGGTTAACAGCGACGTAAGCAGTATTCACGTCGGAATGGCTCGCCTCGATCTGCGAGATCTTGCTCCACGAATCGATCGCCGGTGGCGTAACGTTCTTCCACGTCTTGCCACCATCACGCGTGACGTGAATCAGACCATCGTCCGTCCCTGCCCAGATCACGTTGATGTCTTTCGGCGACGGCGCGAGCGCGTAAATCACGCCACGACGGGGTTGCATCGCCATCTCAGGACGACGAAACACACCGATGCTTGCCGGCACTTCCGGTCTTTCACGCGAGAGATCCGGACTGATAATCTCCCAACTCACGCCACCGTTCGTCGTCTTGAACAGCACATTGCCGGCGAGATAAAGCACATGCGGATCAACGGGCGAGAAGAGAATCGGCGCGGTGCGCAGAAATCTGTACTTGCCACTACGCAGGACCTCAGGCGCGATGTTCTGCACCTGGCCCGTCGTCGTGTCGAAACGCGATGCCTTGCCGCCATAGATGAGATTCGGATGAAGCGGATCGGGCGCGACGTACCCATACTCCTCAACGCCGACCGTACGCCAGTCGCGGAAAGTGATCGCGCCGTTATCACCGCGACTCTTCACACCTGCCGAACCGCTTTCCTGCTGGCCGCCGTAAACCCAGTACGGAAACTGGTTGTCAGTGATGACGTGATAAAACTGCGCGGTCGGCTGGTTGTACCACGAGCTCCACGTCTCGCCTCCGTTCACACTTACGATCGCCCCCTGGTCAGTGGCAATTAGCATGATCTGCGGATTTTCGGGATTGATCCAAAGCGTGTGGTAATCGTCGCCGCCCGGTGCCCCTTTGAACGCAGTGAATGTCTTGCCGCCATCGGTTGAACGATATGCCGCAATCGCTAACGAGTAGACGATCTCCTTGTTGCGTGGATCGACGTCAATCTCAGCGAAGTCACTGCCGCGCGCCCACGCGCGTCTGTCAGTGCCGACGCGTCGCCACGTTTCGCCCGCGTCGTCAGAACGATAGATGCCGCCGAGTTGAGTCGAATCGACAGTTGCGTAGACCGTGTTTGGATCACTTGGGGCAACTGCGATTCCGATGCGTCCGAGTCCGTGTTCAAAAGTCGGCAGACCGTTTGTCAGTTGACGCCATGTGTTGCCGCCGTCAGTTGTTTTGTAGAGACCGCTGCCCGGACCCTGCCACGCGCCGTTCTCCCACGGGCCTTGTCGCGCCGACCAAAGGTCCGCGTAGATCACTTTCGGATCGCGTGGATCGAAAACGAGCGCGATCGCCCCCGTGTTCTCGTCCTTATATAGAACCTTCTGCCACGTTTCGCCGCCATCGGAAGAGCGAAACACGCCGCGCTCTTCGTTGGCGCCATACGGATGACCGAGCGCCGCGACGTACACCAGGTTCGGATCGCGAGGATGGACGAGTATCGCGCCGATCTGTTGTGCGTTGCGCAAGCCGAGATGCTTCCAGGTTTTGCCACCGTCGGTCGATTTATAAATGCCGTCGCCGGTGGAAAGATCCGGACGCTGAAGTCCTTCGCCGCTGCCGACGTAGATCGTGTCGGGTTTTGAAGGCGCTACGGCGAGTGCGCCGATCGAGCCGGTGGGTTGATCGTCAAAGATCGGCTTCCACGTGTGGCCGTAGTCTGTGGTTTTCCAGACGCCGCCGTTATTGACTCCTATATAAAAGACATTTGGTTGACCCGGCACCCCCGTCGCGCCGACGGTTCTGCCGGCGCGAAAAGGTCCGATCATTCGCCACTTCATGCCCTGCAACAGATCGCTGCCGGTGGTTTGCGCATTAATGGGAGCAGTAATTAAGGAGCAGAGCAGTAGACAAAGGGCCGCACAAACAGGGCGTAGGATCATTGAGTTGTTTCCTCGAACTTCAGACAGGATTTACCTGATTAACAGGATTTCCTTTTACTTCATCCTGTCCGTCCTGTAAATCCTTTCGGCCGCGCCGAAGAATCAGGGCGGAGATAAACGTCATTATTAATCCGACGGGAAGCGGCTCTATGAGTGTAAATGCAATATTAACCAGGAAATTGTTTTTGTAGAGAGTCATCATTCTATTCATCTCCTGAATTTCCTGTTCGATCTGAGCGGGTGGCTTACCCGAGTTACGCAAATCCTGAGTCGCGTGAGTGGTGTATTTGTCAATGAAATCAGGCATGAAGTTGAAATACACAATTTCCCAGGTTACGACGTAGCAAATGCAGGCGATGGCCATTATAAGAAGGCCGACACTGAGCGCACGCCCAAAACTGATACGTCCCTGGCCAATGGTGTCTCGATAGGATCGAATTCCGAAGAACACGAGCAGAAACGCCAGCACCATTGTGGTGTAGCCGATGATCACCGAGCGGTCGAAACCGATGTTTTCGGCGAAAGCGACGGTGATGGTCATCATTAGGGACAGGACTGCGCCCGAGATTAAGCCAAACGTCAAAACTGTTTTTTTCATGACAATGTCTCCTGATTGAGTTGGGAAAACTTGTGGCGCAATCTACTTTCGCGAAGCCGTGCTGTCGTCATACTTTCGGGTGATTTCACTGACTTGCGTGAGAATCATACCTTCGAATTACGGGATGAGTCCCATTTCTTTTGCGATCTGTACGGCTTGAGTGCGCCGCCGCGCGTCGAGTTTGTCGAAGAGACGACTCGAGTGAGTTTTGACAGTGTTTTCGCTGACGAAGAGTTTGCCGGCGATCTCGCGGTTGCTGAGGCCCTGGGCAATCAGCTCGAGGATTTCCAACTCGCGCGGGGTGATGCCGAGATCCTTCAGGCGCTGCTCGTTGAGTGAGAACGGCGCTGGGGTGGGCACCGGGACTTCCTTAACGATGAGGACTTCCTTCTTTTTCGTCAGCGTCAAGCCGAGCCAGATACCGACACCGGCAAATAGCGCGGCGATTAGTCCGCCGTAAATCTCAATCGAGTGCTCGCGGACGAGAAAGCGAAACTCGATCAGCTTGAGCACGAAGATCAAAATCCCGCCGCAAAGGCCGTAAATGAGCGTGTGGATGATTGTCTGTCTGTTCACGCGGCGGAAAGGATCTCACGCAAAGGCGCAAAGACGCAAAGTAGAGCCTCGTTTTTCTTTGCGTCTTTGCGCCTTTGCGTGAGAACTCCTTTTTGACTCCTAAGAAATTAGTTGACAGTCCTCACTCGCGTCTCTATACTCCTAAAAACTTAGGAGACAGTATGGCGCGACCGAAGACCGAGAACCTGACCCCGCTCGAGCTCGAGATCATGCACGTGCTCTGGGAAACCGGACCCGCGAACGTGCAGACCGTTCAGCAAAAACTCAAACGCGAGCTGGCTTATACCACCGTCCAGACCATGCTCAACATTCTCGAGCGCAAGGGCAAAGCAAAACGAACCCTGAAAAACCGCGCCTATTTCTACAAACCCGCCGTGAGTCGAAAACAAGTCGTCGGCAAACATGTGAAGGACGTCGTCGATCGTCTCTTCGGCGGCTCGGCGGAGAGTCTTGTAATGAGTCTTCTCGAAACCAAACATCTGACGCCGGAAAAGCTCGCGAGACTGCAGGAGTTAGTGAAGGAGGACGAAGTCGATGAGAATAAGTAGCCCGCTTGTGCTGACGTTTCTACTCAATGCCCTTTGGCAGGTTGCGCTCATCGCAGGCTTCGCAGCGTTTGGATCATGGCTGCTGCGAAACTCAGTCGCGCGTTATCGCCACTGGCTCTGGGCAAGTGCGTTATGCCTCGCGTTTTTCGTTCCCGCATTCACTGCCTCACAAACCCTCTTCGACACAGTCGCTCAATCAAATACGCCCTTAATATTAGCCACCGAAACTATTCCGCCGCTCGTGGAAACTGGGATCTCAGCCCCGGCCGCGATAACGAACACGTTTCGCCTGAATCAAACTCTCGGGTTCGCAATACTCGCAGTCTACTTTGCATTTCTACTCTTCCGCAGCTTCAAACTAATTCAGGCCTGGCAAACCACGCGGAGCATCCGCCGCAGTGCAGTTGAGCTTGAGGCGGACGATCGAATCGCGGAAATCATTCGTCGCTGCGAACTCGAAATCGGTGCGCGCTCACGTAAAGTAAAAGTCTTTCGTTCTGAGACGCTGCCGGTCCCGGTAACCATCGGACTCTTTCATCCCGCCATCATTCTGCCTGAGCCACTGTTGGATGAAGGCAATGTCGAACTACTGACTTCCGCGATCGCGCACGAATTCATTCACGTCGCACGACAGGACTACGTGCTCAACTTCATTTACGAATTGCTGTTCGTCCCGATCTCGTTTCATCCGGCGGCGGCCTTATTAAGACGCCGCGTCAAACAGACTCGTGAACTCTGTTGCGACGAGCTCGTGGCCGAGCGAATCCTGAATGCCGAAGTTTACGCACGCTCGCTCGTCCGGCTCGCCAGTTCTGCACCAACTCTGCGTCGTCTCTCCGTTACTACAACCGTAGGCATCGCCGATGCTGACATCCTGGAGGCCCGTATCATGTCGTTGTTAAGAAAACCCGAGTTGAATACACCCCGTAAGAAGTTGTTGCTGGTCGCAGTATCGTTGTTGTTGCTGGTGCCGTGCGTTGCTGCCGTGACGTATGCGACGCAGTTCGATGTCGCGACCAACGCGCAGGAACCCGTCGCGCAGGAGAAAGTGACCAATCCACGCGTTCGCGATGAGAGGGAACGCAAGGAACAGGTGGAAATGGAAATGCGCGAAGTGCAACAGGCGGCGTTAGTGCGCCTCGCAAAAATCAACATGGACCAGGCGATTCAGATCGCCGGTAGTCAACAACCAGGAAAAGTTTTGATGTGCACTCTCCAGGGAAGTCACTGGAAAGAGCCTGGTGTGTTGGGAGAAGACGGATACGTGTTCTACCGCGTCGTCATCGCCAATGAAAATAGCGAAGGCGCAACACATGTCTGGGTTAACGCCGTTGACGGCTCGATCATCAAGACCGAGAAACAACTACCCCGAAAACGGCAACCATAACGCGGATTACGCGGATGAACCCGGATTAGGCCGCTCTCTTAGATCTGTGTTCATCCGCGTAAATCTGCGGTTTTAAGCTGTCCATCAATTCCTGGAATCCCGGAAGATCTAACGATTGTGGCCCATCTGAGAGTGCTCGCTCCGGACACGGATGCACTTCAATCAACAAACCATCAGCACCCACAGCAACCGCGGCTTTCGACATCGGCGTGATTAAACTTCGCAGGCCCGTTCCATGTGAGGGATCCGCAAGCACCGGCAAGTGCGACAACTCCTTCACGAGGGCCACCGCCGCGAGGTCGAGCGTGTTGCGCGTCGCGGTTTCAAACGTCTTGATGCCGCGTTCACACAAGACCACATTCGCATTGCCACCCGCGAGCAGATACTCAGCCGCCAGCAACCACTCCTTTACCGTCGCTGATGGTCCACGCTTCAGAAGCACCGGTTTCGAGACGCGCGCGAGTTTGCGTAAGAGCGAGAAGTTCTGCATGTTGCGCGCCCCAACCTGCATCATGTCCGCATACTCTTCGACGATCTCGACATCAGCTTCGCTCATCACTTCAGTCACGATAGGCAAGCCAGTCTCTTTGCTCGCACGCTGCAGAAAACGCAGCGCTTCGACGCCGAGTCCCTGGAAGTCGTAAGGAGACGTACGCGGCTTGTAAGCGCCTCCGCGCAGCATGTTCGCGCCTGACGCTTTCACGGCGTGCGCAGTCTCCATCAGTTGCTCCTCGGATTCCACCGAACATGGTCCGGCGATCACGACGAGGTCGCCCGCGCCGATCTTCGTGCCGCGCACGTCGACGACGGTGCGAGTCTGTCGCAGTTGGCGACTGACGAGCTTAAACGGGTGCGAGATCTGTATGACTTCGGCAACGCCCGGCGCGGCGCGCAACGCCTCGATCTCCGAGCGGCGCCCGCTGCTGCCGATGGCCCCGATGATGGTGCGTTCCGCACCTTGAACTACGTGTGCCTGAAAACCACATTCCTTGATGCGATCGATGATGTGGTTGATTTCGTCGGGGGTTGCGTTGGTTGACATGTTGACGATCATGATTCTGTTCCTTTACTGACAGGGTAGGGCTTTCCGTTTGGGGCGGATAGCAAAACAAATCGGGTGTAGTTGTCCGCGTGGTCCTGGATGCTTTTGCAAATGATCGAGCCGCCGTAGAAATCTGCGGCGCGCTCGCCGGCGATGGCCGCGAGTTTTGGATCACCAAGTCGAATTACTTCAGCGACGCTGCCGGCGGTGTCGTCAGCGACAACTGATTTAAGTTTGGGATGTGTGTGGAAAAAGCGACTGCACTGCGCGAGTGCGACCGGATGCGACTGCACTTTCTCGATCGTGTTGAGCGATGCACCGGGGCAGCCGATCAGGTGTTGCTCAACTTTGATTTGAATCTCGTCGATTACTGTCAAAGAATTCAACCGCAACAGATCGACGGAGGGTTGAACGACGCCGGCAATCGTGTTTTCGACGGGCGCCAGCAGGTAGTCGGCGATGCCGTTATCAAGACTGCTATAGAGCTCTGCGAAGGTTCGGCGCGGCACCAGTTCAATACCGGTGCCGAGCAGTTTGTGTGCAGCCTCTTCGCTGAACGCGCCGCGTTCGCCCTGAAAAGCGACCCTTGGTTTTGTAGTAAGCGTTGTCACAAAGCGATTCCTGCCTGGACTCGTCTCGATTCGCGAATGATGCGTCGAAAAACTCTGCCCACGGCGCGTTCGTCGAGAGGGCCGTCGTTAATCTCCTGTAGCCGTTGCAACACGGTCCATTCGCGGTCCGGATCGCAGAAGGGAAGATTCGCGGCCTGTTTGAGTGCGCCGACCTTGAGAGCGAGGCGGGCACGCATGTTGAGAAGTCGCAACAGTTCATCATCGATATCGTCAATCTCTTTTCGCCAGTGCTCTATGTCCATGATCAAAACTCCCGGGCAATAAAAAACCAGCCGCGACTTAGGATCGCGGCTGGCTCGTTGAAGGTGTTGTGCTTTTTTCTAGGTTGTCAGCACATCGTTTTCAAGCTTCGCCAGTCCGCTCTCCTTAAAAAAGAAGGAGCGGTAAGTAAAGGCGAAGTAGAAAAATGTACGAGTGCTAATCATGCCTCGGCTACTATAGGGAAGTGGGAAAAATTCTGTCAAGAGATTTTCGAATTTTGGAACCCCCTGCCCTGCCGGAAGTGCAAATTGGAAGCTAATCCTGGGAGAAGGAATGCGCAGGTTCAAAAGGATGTCAAAGAAAAGGCTAATACATTTAGTAGTAATGGTGCTCTGCTATTCGATGTTTTTGGCTGCGCTATCCCAAACCCGGCCCGGTGAACAACAGACGATATCAATCTCAGATGAGGATTTTGCAAACACAGCGCAGCAAATCAAAAGCTTAAAGGACCCTACCTTTCGAGCCTTCCTTCGCTCTCGAATATTGACCTGGCTAATCGAAGATGATGACGGCATTCGCTTACAAAGTGCTCTTCTCGTTGCCTCAGATGGTTTGGCGGATATCCAGACGCACAAGGATCAGATCTGGCCTCCAACGGCCGGCCGGCTTAGCGAGAGTATGATTAATTCGATAAACCGGTGGAGCCCCTCCGAGGCGAACGCCCTCGCTCGCAAATACCAGCTTAAGATCAATGAGCGGGCTAACAGCGATCCGGTCAAAGACTTTACTTCCGCCCTATCGAAACTGAACGATCCAAAAACAAGCGCTCAGGGGATGGAACTGGCAACGAAGGCTATTCTTAATAGAACAGTCCCGCCCGAGATCCTGCTCGGAGAGTTACTTCGTCTGGACCAAAGCAACTCTCCACAGTTGCTACAACTACTCGCTGTTGTCCTCTCGCTCGAAGAAAATCAAAGTGGGTCTATCCCTCTGCACTTTCTTAATTTTCTTCGCTCGATCTACCTGAAGAAAACGACTCCCACCGAATTGCAGATCCGATTTCTCACTGCCAGCGTGACAGCCACACGGCTTAATCCAGTTGCATTTCAGGATCCGGCGGTTCGTGGGCCAGCTGCTGAACTTCTAAATGGGTGTCTGCCATCCATGCAAAAGCTGACACCGACTCTTTATCCAGAAGCTGCAGGCCGTCTGCAGCAATTGAATTCGGGTGGGTTGAGCAATCTTAAAAGCAGGCAAGCTGCTGAGAACCGAATAAGCGTGAGTGATCATCCCCTTGAACAGATGATCACTGAAGCCGACGAAACGAACGACAAACTCTTCAAGCGGCAACTTCTCGAAAGGGCTGTCCGTTTCGCGAAGAAGGATGGGAAATTTCGCCAGGCAGTTGATTTGATGGTTTCGAAGGATGACGCTGAAGATATAAAAGAGGAATGCGCGACCTATTCTGCTACCGATGAATTTCTGAATGAGATAGTTACTTCAGCGCTTAAAGATAAGGATCTGGAAACCTCGGAGTATGCTGCTTCAAAGATGTATTGTCCCGTTAATCGGACGAATGCGTTGCGCAGCGTTGCCGTTCGTTACTATCAGGAACGCGACAGACTTCGTGGTCAGCGAACACTCGCCGCTGCTGCGAAGTCTTTAAGTAATGCTGAAGAGGGGACGATGAAAGCGCGTGCGTCTTTAGGGTTGGCTGACGCTTTTCTTCACTTTGAGCCGTCAGGTGCACAGGACGCATTTCACAACGCAGTTGAAAGTATCAATAAACTAGCACGGCCAAAGAACGATGAGGAGAAGCAGTTCTATCTTTCTCTGCTGCCGTTGGCGGAAGATGTTATCAAGTCGTTTCGGACGCTGGCCCAGCAAGACCGCGGGACCGCGTCGGCACTCTCTGTGGAGATCCGGCTGGAAGAATTAAGAGCATGTGCGGCCGCTGGAATTGACAGCAGCCCTAAACCATAGCCCTCTCAAATTCAAACTGTTTTAGTCCCAGACCTAAATGGGTTTGACATTCACGGCGGATCTGCCTAATCTTCGGCTGTAAATCCCCTATAACCATAACCCCTGCCAATTAGATTCAGAGATGGGAGACGCCATTGTCTTGTCCTTCACTGACATCTACTCGCTGGGCTACCAGGCAGAGTTTCATCCTGCCGGCGAGTTACCCGTTCGCTTCTAACCATCTTTCACGCTTTACACAAAATGTGGATGCCACGGACTCGCCCCGTGGAGTGACACAAAATGTGGATGCCACAGGCTTGCCCCGTGGAGTGACACAAAATGTGGATGCCACGGGCTTGCCCCGTGGAGTGACACAAAGTGCGGATGCCACGGGCTTGCCCCGTGGAGTGACACAAAATGTGGATGCCACGGGCTTGCCCCGTGGAGTGTTCACGTTTGTCGCTAAACAGAATCAAAAATCAAACTCTCCAGATGCCACGGGCTTGTCCCGTGGAGTCTCACGCTCGCTGCTATCTAGCTGGAAACGTGAGCCTCCACGGCCCAAGGCCGTGGCATCGAGCTTAAGAGTTAACAGAATCGATGTAGCGACCAGCGTGAGAGACTCCACGGGACAAGCCCGTGGCATCTTCGACTGTGTGCAAAGTTTTCGTCAAATTGTGTTCGGAGGTTCATTTTATGGATGTCTCCAGGAGAACGTTTCTTAAAACAACTGTCATCGGAGGCGCCGGTGTTTCGATTTTTGGTTTCAATCTGGCGCCCGTCTATGCGCAAACGCAGGGACTCAAGATTGCACGTACGACGGAGACGCGCAGCACCTGTCCTTACTGCTCAGTTAGTTGCGGTGTGATCATTCACACGCTCGGTGATAAAGCGAAAAATACGACACCGCAGGTCGTGCACGTCGAAGGGGATCCCGATCACCCAATCAATCGCGGCACGCTGTGCCCGAAAGGCGCGTCACTCGAGCAGGACATCGCAAGCGCACGCCGGTTGCTGAAACCACAAGTGCGACGGCCCGGTTCAGATCACTGGGAAGACATCTCGTGGGACGATGCTGTCAATGACATTGCCCGTTGGGTGAAGAAGACTCGCGATGCCACGTTCATCGAGAAAGATCAGAACGGCTACACAGTTAATCGCCTCGAAACTATCGGCTGGACAGGCGGATGCACTGACACCAACGAGCTGAATTATCTCGCCGTCAAGGCGATGCGCAGCCTGGGGGTCTGCTACTTCGAAACGCAGGCCCGGGTTTGACACGGTCCAACGGTCTCCAGTTTGGGGCCCACCTTTGGACGCGGCGCAATGACCAACGGCTGGATCGACATCAAGAACACCGACATGATGTTGATCATGGGTGGCAATCCGGCCGAGAACCATCCTTGTGGCTTCAAGTGGCCGGTTGAAGCCAAAAAAACACGCAACGCCAAGATGATCGTTGTCGATCCGCGCTTCACGCGTACGGCTGCAGTTGCTGATCTTTTTCTGCAAATCCGGGCCGGCACTGACATAGCGTTTCTTGGCGGCGTGGTCAACTACGCGATTCAAAATGATCGACTCGCAAAGGATTACCTGATCAACTACACCAACGCCGCATTCATCGTTAAGGACGGATTCAAACTTCCGGACGATGGTTTGTTCTCCGGCTTCGACACAGCCGGCGCAACTTACGACAAAGCGACATGGAACTACGAGGAAGGCGGGAAGATCGACGGGGCTGCCGCAGCGGCTGCCGCACCTTCGAACCCACAGCCTGCGAAAAACGGGCAAGGCTCGTCTGGCGGAAACGCCGGTGGACAAAAAACAGAACAAGGTCCTGAAGGTGGTGGTCATCAAGCCGCTGGTGGGCCAGGGGCATCCGGGCAAGCCGGGCCGAAGCCACCGCCAATGCTGCCTCCCAACGTTGCCTACGATCCTTCATTGCAGCATCCGCGTTCTGTCTTCCAACTCCTGAAGCAGCAGTATTCGCGCTACACACCGGAAATGGTCGAGCGCATCACCGGCATTCCGAAAGATCAATTTCTTAAAGCCGCTGATTTGTTCACTTCGATTCGCAAGAACGGCGACACGAAGAAAGCGGCAACGATTATCTATGCGGTCGGGTGGACGCAGCACACTTCCGGTACGCAGATCATTCGCACGGCCGCGATCCTGCAACTCCTTCTCGGGAACGTCGGCCGTGCAGGCGGCGGTGTGAATGCGTTGCGCGGTCATTCAAACATCCAGGGCGCCACTGATATGGGCGGCGTGTTTGATATCTTTCCCGGCTATCTGAAGATTCCGGCTCCCACCGACGTTGACCTCGCCACTTTTCTCAAGCGGACCACTCCTACTTCTTCGAAGCCGGCGGAATGGGATTCATATAACTACTGGTCCAACACACCTGCATTCATGGTGTCATTCCTGAAAGCTCTCTACGGCGACTCGGCAAAGAAAGAGAACGATTTCAACTATCACTTTTTGCCGAAGATCGATCGCAAGTTTTCGTGGACTGAAATGTGGGATGAGATGTATGCCGGCAAAGTCAAAGGTCTTTTTGCGTTCGGCATGAACGGTGTGGCCATTGGTCCCAACTCGCACAAGAACATCGAGGCTTTAAAGAAAGCGGATTTTCTGGTCGTCTGTGACATCTATCCCGAAGAGACTGCGGAGTTTTGGAAGTCGCCCGGCATCACCAAAGACGATATGAAGAACATCAATACCACTGTCTATCGTCTACCTGGCGCAGGCTTCGCTGAAAAAGATGGCACGTTCGTTAACTCAGCGCGCTGGTTGCAGTGGAAGTATCCCGCTGTCCCGCCGCCGGGAAACGCGAAGGTGGACCAGGAGATTCTCGCGCGCATTTTTTTGAAAGTGCGCGAACTTTACCAGGCGGAGGGAGGAAAGTTTCCCGATCCGATCCTGAACCTCTCCTGGTCTTATGTAACGCCGACGAATCCTTCGCTGTCGGAAGTAGCAAAGGAAATCAACGGCAAAGCTTTGGCGGATCTCACTGACAATGCGCAGCCGGGAGTAACGATCAAAGCTGGACAACAAGTGCCCGGGTTTGCGTGGCTGCGCGACGACGGCACGACCGCGTGCGGCAACTGGTTGTATTCCGGTTCGTGGACCGAAGCTGGGCCAATGATGCAACGACGAGGTACCGACGATCCTTCCGGACTCGGGATCTATCAGAACTGGGCCTGGTCGTGGCCCGCAAATCGTCGCGTCATGTACAACCGCGCTTCCTGCGATCCGTCGGGCAAGCCGTGGGACATGGAACGCAGGCAAGTATGGTGGAACGAAGGGCAACAGAAATGGGTCGGCAATGATGTGCCCGACTTTAAGGTAGATTCAAAACCGTCGGACCACATGGGGCCGTTCATAATGAACCCGGAAGGTGTGGGGCGCATCTTTGCTCCGCTCGCAGCTTTCGCGGATGGACCATTTCCGGAACACTATGAACCCGTCGAGAGTCCCATCGCGAACCCGCTTCATCCGCAACAATCGAATAATCCGGTCGCGAAGAAGTTCAAATCCGACCTGGACAAGCTGGGCACACCGGACCAGGGCTTCAATATCGTGTGCACGACCTACCGGCTGACCGAGCACTATCACTATTGGACCAAAAACAATCCGATGACCGTGCAACTCGTGCCGGAGCCGTTCATTGAAGTTCCGGCGCAACTCGCCGATGAGATGGGAATCACGGGCGGCGAGAAACTCAAAGTCACGAGCGCTCGCGGCATCTACGTTGCCAAGGCCATGGTCACCAAACGTATCAAGCCGATGATGATCGATGGGAAGAAAACGTATCAGATCGGCATTCCGATTCACTGGGGCTATCGCGGCATCGCTGAGGATGAAGGCAAGACTTCGCTGATGACGGCAAATCAACTCTCGCCCGCCGCCATCGATCCGAATGCGTATACGCCGGAGTTCAAAGGCTTCCTCGTGAAGCTCGAGAAAGCATAGGAAGGAGGGTATGAGATGAGTAACCCACGAACATTTCAGATTCAGGAAATCTCAGCCCATCCGGGGCCAGTGCCTGGAGCGGGAACTCAGCGCGCCGTTCAAGTCTGCAAATACATCGACGTGACGACTTGTATTGGTTGCAAGGCCTGCGAAGTCGCGTGTGTCGAATGGAACGATCATCCGTTTCGCGAAACGACGTTCAACGACACGTATCAGACCATGCCATCGACGGAGTGGAACTATTGGAACCTGATCAAGTTTGCCGAAGACGAACACGACGGAAATTTGATGTGGCTGATGCGCAAAGACCAGTGCATGCACTGCGAAGATCCGGGCTGCTTGCGCGCGTGTCCAGCCGACGGCGCGATCATTAAATATGAAAACGGCATAGTCGATTTCCAGCAGGAAAACTGCATTGGCTGTGGCTACTGCATTTCAGGCTGTCCGTTTGACATTCCCAAGTTCAACGAGAAAACCAACAAGGTTTACAAGTGCACGCTTTGTTCTGATCGAGTGGGCCAGGGTCTCGAGCCCGCCTGTATCAAGGCTTGTCCTACCGGTTGTCTTCACTTTGGCACTAAAGAGGACATGGTCCAGATCGCAGGACTGCGAGCGAAACAACTGCAGGAACACTCAGGCTTCGCTGCCGCAGGCGTTTACGATCCACCTTCAATCGGCGGCACTCACGTCATCTATGTGCTGCATGACATCAACAATCCCGAGCGATATGGCTTGCCGAAGACTCCCGTGATACCGCCGAGCTACACGTACTGGAAATGGCTCGCGAAACCGACGGGTCTGTTATTGGCGGGTCTCGGAGTGCTGGCAGTCTTTTTCCATCGCATAACCGTTGGTCCAAAACTGCCGCAACCCGAAGCGCCGCTTGTTGACTCACGGCCCGATCCAGTCGAGGCGAAACGAAAGGAGCAGCCATGAGTACATCGGTTGATCGTTTCGACGAACGTGCGCGGCGCGAGGTTGAGCGCGTTGGCCAAACCGTCGTTCATCGCGGGGAGCTTCTGCGTCATCCCGTTTATACGCGCGTGTTGCACTGGCTGGTGGCTATCTCTTTTATTCTCTCGCTGCTCTCGGGTTTCGCCATCTATTCGCCATGGCTCTATCGATTTCTGACACCGCTTTTTGGTGGCGGTCCCAGGACGCGGTTTCTGCACCCGTGGTTTGGTCTTGCGTTCGAAATCTTCTTCTTGTTTCAGTTTCTCAACTGGTTCACGCCAATGGTGTGGAATAAAGACGACACTCGCTGGATGAAACGGATCCGGCAGTACGCGACAAATACTGAAAAAGTTGAGCCGGAAGACGTCGGGTTTTTCAACGGTGGCCAGAAGCTTTATTTCTGGGCCATTGTGATAAGTGCCGTGCTGTTTCTCATCACCGGCATTTTGATGTGGTTTGACAATCTCACTCCGCGTTGGGTCGTCGCTGTGAGTTATGTGATTCACGATATCGCGGGGTTGGTCATGCTCGCTGGTTTCGTCATTCACATCTACGAAGGAACGGCGGCGCAACCCGGCACATTTCGTTCGATGACAAACGGCACCGTCACGGAAAAGTGGGCCTGGACTCATCATCCCGCGTGGTATCGCGCCGTCACAGGTCGCAACGCTCGTGAGAGTTACGAGCGTGAAATACGTCGCATGACCGATCGCGAGCGGGCCATCGAACAGTGGGAACGCGATCAAGACGCACGCGATCGGGTGTAACCGGTACATTTCCTCTGCGGTTCTCTGCGGTCCTCTGCGATCTCTGCGTTGAAACGCGCTCTA
This sequence comes from Acidobacteriota bacterium, assembly GCA_046730735.1. Taxonomy (GTDB): domain Bacteria; phylum Acidobacteriota; class Blastocatellia; order Pyrinomonadales; family Pyrinomonadaceae; genus PSRF01. The sequence continues at coordinate 23,505 of JBKPJP010000159.1, forward strand.
TAACGCAGAGTTCGCAGAGGACCGCAGAGAATCGCAGAGAAGCAGAGAGGAGTTCGTATGCGTATCCTTTTATACTTCATCTTGATCTGCATTATCGGGCTGCTGACCATACCGACCGCCTTCGCACAGGACAACAATTCCACCGATCCGCTCGTGCGCATCCTTGTGACGAAAGGCGTGATCACTACAGACGAAGCCCGCACGATTACGGCTAACGCGTCGCCCGCCGAACAACGGGATCGTCTTGCGGTGCTACTCCGCGACAAAGGCGTGATCTCGGCGGCCGAATTTGAAGCGACGCGAACGAATGGGGCGGCAACGAACGCGAACGTCGCAGTCGTAACTGCCGATTACAAGCCGAGCAGTTCAGAACCACCGGCAGCCACACCGCAAGCCACGCCACCACCAACGATAGCCGCAGTTGCCCCCGTGCGATTGCTGGGCATCGACGCTCCGAAACGCGAAGGCTTAATACCAGACATCAAACTCGGCACCGGCGCGCGTTTGAAGTTTTATGGCATCTTCAAAACCAGCATTATTCACGACTCATCATCGCCGCAGGGTAATGATTTTCCGCTTCCACTATTAACCTCCGACACTGGCCCAAACAACTCACCGGAGTTTCACGTTAGAGCGCGTGGCCTGCGCCTGGGCGCGAATTTCGAATGGTTGGACGTGGCCCCGAAGACAACGCTCACCGGCAAGATCGAATTCGATTTTGAGGGCGACTTCACGCGCGTGAACAATCGCAACATCTCATCGATTCGCTCGAGTCAACCTTCTATTCGTCTCGCATGGGTACGAATCGATCGCCGATTTGGTGAGAACGACAGTGCCTTCGTCCTCTTTGGTCAGGACTGGTCACCGTTTGTTTCCTCAACCATGCCCAACATGATTGAGAATACAAACTTCGGCGGACTCGGTTACGGCGCCGCGTATACGCGGATCCCGCAAGCTCGTTTTGGTCTGCTGCATAATTTCGGTGGCTCTCGCGCGGTTAAATTTGAGCCGGAGTTCGCAATCGTCCTGCCCGCCTTTGGAAATCTACCGACTGATGTTGCCAACCAGTTGTCATTTGGCGAGCGTCAGGGAGTGGATTCGCAACAACCCGGCATTCAAGGTCGCGCAGTGTTGCAATGGCAACTCGATAAGGCAGCGAATGTATCCCCGGCTCAATTTATCGTGAGTTTCGAACACGCTCGACGAGAGGCGATCGTCACGGCCGCGAATGTGCCGCTGGCATTCAAAAGCGCATTTCCGAGTGGCGCACAAGTCGGAAGCAGCAGCAATGGCTACTCAGCAGAAATTCAGTTGCCGACACGTTTCGTGACGCTTGTTAGTAAGTATTACGCCGGCTCGGATCTGCGATTCTTTTTCGCCGGACAGTTCGTTTCGAATTTCAATGACACTGCCGGTTTGACTGCGACAGCGACAACCACTTCGATTGATGGCGCGTCAACAGTGGTCTTTGGTCTGCTTGATGGAGTTCCCGTCGTGGCGCCGCAAAGACCTGCGCGCGCGCAGGGTGGCTTCGTCCAACTCGGCTTTCCTCTCTCGCGCATCTTCGACGCAGATCCAAAAGGACGCAACGCCGGATGGACCGCTTACCTTTATTACGGAGACGATCAGGTGACCGCGCGCGACGCCCGGCGCTTTGGTGGACGGGGGGCGCGCAGCGATCTGTTCTCCGGCAATCTTCAATACAAATGGAACCAGTGGGTGACGTTCGCTTACGAGCAGGGTTATTACCGCACGCGCTCCGATAATCATGCCGGCGCGATGCCACTGTTTCGAGGTATACCGAGCTTTACCACGCACAACATCAGATCGGAATTTGCCGCGATTTTCACATTTTAGAATGGCCGACGAAATCAAAGATAAAACGGCGAGTTCGGCTCGAACGGGAGACACGCCGGCGATTGAAGTATTCCTCGACCGATATGTCGGAAACGGAATTCACCTGTTTCTTTCTTTCCTCGCCGTCGTGATCGTAGTTGCGGCGGCGATCGCTGCAGTCGACATTCTCATTCGAGACTTTCCACAGCTTTGGCAGCGAACCAGCAACGAGTACGACGTATTGCACCACGTCATTCAGAGTATTCTTTTGGTAGCGATCGCCGCGGAGCTTGGTCTACTACTGCTGTTTCATCGCGCGGGTGCGGCGATCGAGGTAATCATTTTCGTGGTTGCGAGAAAAATGGTGACGCCCGACATATCGGGAGTTGAGCTACTGCTGGGAACAGCTTCGCTGGTCGGACTGGTAGCTGCGCGACGTTATTTCATACGCGAGAAGAAGGATCATGAATTACGATGATAAAGGCATTGGTGATTCGGAAATACCGCGGGCATCGGCGGCGATCTTTCAGCACCTGCTGAAAACGTATGGCAGTGAGGCCAACAAGCTGAATTCGGTGTGGCTGGAATTCAGTGAGGATGATCTTGGTTTCCGGCCGCACGCGCGTTCGAGTACTGTTCGCGAGATTATTGAGCACGAGTTACTTTCTGAACGCCGGTTCTTTGGTGAGTTCCTCGGCTTGCCGGAGCCGCCTGCCAATGAAGTTCTGCCGGACGCGCACACCGCAGGCTTACGCGACGCGCATGCTCGACTTATCACGCGCTCGTCTGAAGTTTTTGGCGGATCAGAATCAGGAATGGTGGTTAACAGTCGTTCCGTTTTTCGACGTGGAGCGCGAACGCATCTGGATCTTCTGGCGCCGCGTTTTGCATACCGCGCATCATCGTACCCAGTTGACTGTTTACCTGCGGCTACTCGACAAGCGCGTGCCCTCGACCTACGGCCCCACCGCGGACGTTAAATGGGAAGGCGCTGATCCGACGCGCAGCGTCGAGGCGGCCGGCAGAAAGTGAAGGTTTCATGATTGGTGCAGTTTAACTTCGAGGATTAATAACGCCGAAGGCGTTGGCCAATTCCAGCCCAAGGTTCGAGCGCAGCGAGAACCTTGGGTTCATCCCATCCAGGAAGCGCCTAAACCCTGTAAGGGTTATTCGCGCACATGCCTAACCCTGTCAGGGTTTAACGCTTTATTTTTATGCTTGTCCCAGGGTTGTCGCTGACGCTCCAACCCTGGGCTGGAATTAGCGAACGCCTTCGGCGTTATGTGAGCTGGAATTGGCGGAACGCCTTCGTCGCATGTGGGCTGGAATTAGCGAACGCCTTCGGCGTTATGTGAGCTGGAATTGGCGGAAGCCTTCGTCGCATGTGGGCTGGAATTAGCGAACGCCTTCGGCGTTTTAAGGTTTCAGCAATAACTTGCCGGTCGTTTTTCTGCCTTCGAGATCGCGATGAGCCTGGGCTGCTTCGGCGAGCGGATAGACCTTGTGAATGCGCAGTTTTAGTTCGTCGCGAACGATTGCCTGCAACACGTCATTTGAGCGCCACTCGAGTTCTTCGCGCGTGGCAGTGTAATGAGCGAGTGTCGGTCGCGTGATGAAGAGCGAGCCCTTTTGCGAGAGTTTGATTAGATCAAACGGTGGCACTGCACCACTCGAGCCGCCGAACAACACCAGATAACCGCGCGGCCGTAGCACGTTGAGATCTTTGTCAAACGTCGCTTTGCCCACACCGTCATAAACAACGTGTACGCCCTTGCCGTCCGTTAGTCGCTGCGTTTCGGTTTCGAAGTCTGCTTCGCTGTAGACGATGCATTCGTCGGCGCCTGCGTCTCGCGCGAGTTGTGCCTTCTCCTGCGTGCCGGCAGTTGCAATCACACGCGCTCCGATCTTCTTCGCCATTTGGACCAGCAGCAGTCCGACTCCGCCAGCCGCTGCGTGAATCAATGCAGTCTCACCCTGCTTCAACGGATAAGAACTGTAAAGCAGATAATGCGCGGTCATGCCTTGCAGCATTGCCGCCGCGGCTTGTTCGAAGTCGAGCTCAGCAGGAATCTTCACCAAACGATTCGCGGGCACCGCTGCGTACTCGGCGTAACTTCCCAACGCACTCGTGTAAGCGACACGATCGCCAGGTTGAACATTTGTGACTTCACTTCCGATCTCAGTGACGACACCCGCAGCCTCTTGCCCGTTGATAAACGGAAGCTGCGTCGAGTAACGCCCCTCGCGAAAGTAAACGTCGATGAAATTCACGCCCGAGGCTTTGATCTGAACGACCGCCTCGTCTGGTTTAGGCGAAGGAACGGGCAGGTCTGTCGGAGTAAGCACCTCCGGCCCACCCACTTGCGTAACTTGAATGGCTTGCATGAATGGGATTTTGCCATAGAACCGGACGGATGACACGGATAAGCATCGCTCATATAATCTCCTCGATGAAATTACCAAAGTTAACTGCCGTCATCGAAAAGGAAGGCAAGTGGTACGTAGCCACTTGTCCGGAATTAGGGGTTGCCAGCCAGGGTCGTTCGTTCGAAGAGGCTGAGACGATGATAATAGAAGCAGTCGAACTACTTCTGGAGGAAGCGGACGAAGCTGAAATTAAGCGCCGGCTGAATCGCGGCGTGAAAGTTAAGCGGCTGGAACTCGCATATGCCTAAACTGCGCGTCCTCTCGGGCAGCGAGGTATGCAAGATCCTCACAAAACATGGTTTCGTTCTAGTGAGACAGAGCGGCAGCCATATCATCATGCGTCGACAACTTACGGACAGAAGTATCACAGTACCCGTCCCAAATCACTCGGAACTTGCACGCGGTACGCTCAAAAGCATTATCGACCAAAGTGAATACCGAAGTCTGAATTCATGAGTTAAGAATCCTGTTCGTCTGCAAAGTAGGTCGTAGTTCAATACAACCCCTTCGCTCTGTTGACACTGCTGTGTGACCCTCATACGATACGCCCGCACACCTTTAGTCCGGACAAAACCAGACAAGACGAAAGGAGTTGTTGTGAATACACGAAGAGTGCTGTCAGTCGTGAGCCTGGTTCTGATGATCGCTTTTTCCCAACCGCTATTGGGACAGAAGAAGAACCCCGCCTCATCCGACTCCATCAAGATTCCATTTGAAACTTACAAGCTCCCAAACGGTCTCACGGTGATCCTCTCCGAGGATCACACCACGCCGACTGTCGCTGTCGACGTGTGGTATCACGT
>JBKPJP010000160.1:0-4384 GCA_046730735.1 Acidobacteriota bacterium
GTGATGGACCATCACTGGTCGATCAAACTGGCTTGAGATGTACGACTCGTCGGGCGCACCAAAGTCTCCACCCCACTCGAACTTCGTCTCGAGCGCGCCTTTTTCAAATCCCTCGTGCAGAATCTTCACCGCATCATCGTAGTGAACACGTGGAAACGGCGCCACAATCGCTTCCAGTTTCGACGTATCTCGCTCAAGGACCTTCAACTCCTCACTTCGCTTCTCCAGCACCTGGGCGGCGATATACGTCAACATGCGTTCCGCCAGACTCATCACGTCTTCGAGCCTCGAGTACGCCATCTCAGGCTCAACCATCCAGAACTCAGTCAGATGCCGGCGCGTCTTAGACTTCTCGGCGCGGAAAGTCGGACCAAAACAGTAAACTTTACCAAAAGCCGCGGCGGTTGCTTCGTTGTAAAGCTGACCTGACTGCGTGAGATAGGCCTTCTCACCGTCGAAGTAATCGACTTCGAACAGCGTCGTTGTTCCTTCACACGCGGCAGGCGTGAAGATCGGCGAATCGCAAAGCGTGAAGCCGTCGTTATCGAGAAAATTCCTGACCGCCTGAACCACCGTGTGCCTGACCTTCAGCACCGCATGCTGTCGCCGCGAGCGCAACCACAGGTGCCTGTGATCCATCAGAAACTCAGTGCCGTGTTCTTTGGGCGTGATCGGATAGTCGTGAACCTGTTGTAAAACTTCAGCATCAGTGACGTCGATCTCAAAACCACCCGGCGCGCGACTATCTTCGCGCACGGTTCCCCTGATGGTGAGCGCCGACTCCTGTCCGAGTCCCTTTAACGATTCCCAGAGCTCAGGTGAGATCGCGTTCTTCAAGACGACGCACTGGACGACCCCCGTTCCGTCGCGCAGTTGCGGAAACAGGATCTTGCCGCTCGAGCGCATGTTGTAGAGCCACCCTTTAAGAACTACTTCAGCGCCGACGTGGTTTGAAAGTTGGTTGATGTAAGTGTGGTCGGGAGCGATTGCGTGTGGTTGAGTTGTCATCAATAGTTAATACGTTCCTTTAACATCCGCCGCAGTGTGGGGAATCTTTCCAGCCATTCGGCGGCCTGCAAAGCAATCTGGAGAGTGGGTTCGATGAAATGCTGGTAAACCGCTCCTCTTCCATACACTGCTGTTTGGCAAGAGAAGGTGCCGGTCGCTTTCAAGCAACGCTGAATGGTCATGAGACGAAATTCGAGTGCGAAATCATCGGGGTCAATGGGACTGAGACCGAGCAGGCGTCGCTCTTCAAGAAAGAAGAGTCTGTAGCTACGCAACTCCGCCAGCGATGGCGGACACGGTTGTCGATCCAGCAGGAACGAAACGAGATCGTAACTCGCCGGACCCATGCGAGCGTCCTGGTGATCTACGACTCTGATTCGCTTCTTGGGATCGATCATCAGGTTTGACGCGTGATAGTCGCGATGACAAAGCACACGCGGCGCCGCGGCGAGTTCGGCGGCGATATCGTTCAGTTCAGCCTTCAACTCGGCGACTTCAGCATGCCGCAGCGTCTCACCACGCAAGCTGGCGAAGTAGTGTTCGAAAAAGAAGTCGAGTTCCCAGGAGAGTTTCGCTTCGTCAAACGCGAGACGACTTGCAATCGAATGTGTCTCGTAAGCGCGTGCGGTGGCCTTCTGAATTTTCGCGATTAATGTGATTGCCTCTTCTTTGTATTTGTCGCACTGCTCTTCCGATTCGTCGTCGTAAACGTGGAAGAGTTGCCGGTCGCCCAAATCCTCCTGAACGATGATCCCGGCGTTGCCATCAACCTCGTAGATCTCGGGCACCGGAATGTCACAGTCGAGAAACAAACGAGTCACGTCGAGATACGGATGGAACTCCGGATCGAACGGTTCCGCGTAGACAGCGGCTATTGCGGTCCGTTTCTTCCAGCCGATGCGGTAATACTTGCGAGTTGACGCGTCTGGAGTAAGTGGGATGACTTCCTTACTTGCGATTCCTTGTTGCGTGATGAATCTCGCAAGTCGTTCTGACGCCGAGGATTCAAATACGTTGGAAATCACCGGTTTTGGAGCACTCATTGGAATTGCCGATTGCCGATTGCCAATTGCCGATTGCAGATTTCACAGTCGCGAGGGCCATTGAGTGGCCGAAGGTCTGAAAATCGGCAATTGGCAATTGTCAATCGGCAATGGGAGATGGATTGTATCACAGGGGAACGATAAAGTTTTCACCTTGAAAATGGCCGGGCAGGGCCTTTTCGGGCGGCTTTTTGCCTTCGACTAACCGGCGTGGCACGACCACCGCGTTTTCGATGATCTCATTTGCGCCGATCTTTACCTTGTCACCGAGCACGGCTCGATTGATGCGAGCGCCCGCGCCGACTTCGACGTCGTCCCAAAGAACCGAGTCTGTCACTGTCGCCGCCGGTGAGATCGAAGCACTGGCTCCGGCGATCGACGGCTTCCCTTCCTCTCTCAACAACTCAACACTGATGTCGAGATACCGCTTCAAGGTCGAAAGCTCGCGCCACTTTCCCGAAGCAACGTGCGCCGCGAGAATCTCGCCATTGGCCATCGCTTTCGGATAAACGTCCGTAACCGAGTCTGAAAAGACTCCGCGCGGAACGTATTCAAAGATTCTCGGCTCCATAATGTGAATACCGGTAAACATCAACGGCACAGCGCCTTCATCAACCGGCATGCGACCGAAGCCTTTGATTCGACCTTCTTCTGTTTCCACGATGCTAAACCGCTCGCGGCCAATATTAGGAAGTAGGATCAGCGTCGAGATGGCGTTCATCTTGCGATGAGTCTCAATCGCGGCGTTCAGATCGATGTCGGTGATGATCTTTCCGTTGACGACGACGAAGGTCTCACGTTCGAAAAATTCTCGCGTGTTATCGAGCGCGCCGCTCGTGCCGAGGATCACCGGCTCTTCGACGTAATGCAGCTTGACACCAAAGCGACTGCCATCCCCCAACGCGCGTCGCACAGACTCAGGCCGGTGATGCAGATTCACAACGATCTCGTCGATGCCGTAAGCGGCAAGATACTCGGCAACATAACCGACGAGCGGCTTTCCTAAAATCGGAATTGCGGGTTTGGTTCGGTCTTCGGTGAGGGGCCAAAGGCGTGTGCCGTAGCCGGCAGAAAGAACGATCGCACGCATTAGTTGTTACACGTCACGAAGCCTTCGAGGAGGCGTCGCGCATGACGAGGTCAAACGTGCCGGGAGCGACTTTGCGAAATCGGGAATTGCGGTTGAGGGATACGGCGACACTGATGGTCGGGTTTTGTCCAGTGAACTTGAAACCACCTTCGAGCAGACGATTGTAGAGTTCGTTGACGTGAAGTGGTCCACCTTCTTCACGGAGCAACAGCGTCACGGCTTGCGGGATGGTCCGATCCATAAAGCGATCGCTGAGCACTTCGACGTTGTTGCGAACGGTCGGGATTTGCTGGCGACGTTCGGCGTTCGCAGGCGACTGCCGCATCGCAGCCTCTAACTCAGCATCCGACGGCAAACCCAGAGATACATTGCTGGAAGCCAGAACCGACGAAAGGAGCCGGTAAATCGCGGCCTCGGTTTGGCTTGCGAGAGTGTCCATCTCCGCGAGCTCGGCGCGAACGCTGTCGGCCTCGGCTTCGAGTTCACGCAGGCGTGCGGCCAGATGCATACGCGCCGCGCGCGATTGCCGCAGACTCTGTTCCAGACGTGAGAGCAGGTTCTCGCTCATCAGCCGCGAATCTTACCACAGAAATTACCGGTCGCGGTCCAATATGTAGGTGGGGAGGGCGCGTAGAGAGTCGCAGTATTCGGAGTCGGGCAAGTTATCGAGGGCGGCGCAGGCATCGGCCGCATATTCGTCAGCCCGGGCGCGAGCTTTCTCGAGAGCGCCGGTGCGCGCGATTGCCTCAAGCAGCTCATGCTGCTGGACAGTGCCGTAACTTTCTTCGCGCAGCACCGTTTGGATCATCTCGAGTGCACCCGGCTCCGCGTCGCGCAAGTAGATCAGCGGCAACGTGACCTTACCACCCAACAGGTCGGCGCCGGCCGCTTTGCCTAACGCTTCTTCATTCGACGTAAAATCAAGCAGATCGTCGATCAACTGAAACGCCGTGCCGAGATTCAGACCGTAATCGCGCAGTGCTGTTTGTTGCTCTTCACTCGCGCCACCGAGTATTGCTCCGATCTCGCAACTCGCACTGAAGAGATACGCAGTCTTCCGTTTGAGAACGTCAAAGTACTGCGCTTCCGAAACTGCCGCATCACTGAGCAACGTCAACTGCAACAACTCGCCTTCAGTCATCTTGCGGGTGACGCGCGTCAGAATGTCGAGTATCGCCAGAGATCTCTCCGCGAGACTGGTCTCGAATGCTGACATGTACAACCAGTCGCCCATCAACACGGC
>JBKPJP010000161.1:0-3203 GCA_046730735.1 Acidobacteriota bacterium
ATGCACAGCTTCAAAGAAATAGAACGGCCGCGATTCCTTGCCGGCCGAGTTGGCAAACTGCACGCTGTACTTGCGCACAAACGGGCTTGCCTTGAGTTTCTCGAGTACGCCGAGCCGGCGAAAGGTCCAGTAAGTGTCAGTCATCAACGACTCGCCGATGTGATGACGCGGAAATACTTCTTTCTCGAAAACAATTACCTGGCGGCCTTCGCGCGCCAGAATGCCGGCAACGGAACTCCCCGCGGGTCCACCACCCATTACAATGACGTCGTAAGTATTATTATTCATGCGTACCGTACAGTTCTCAGTTCAGGTTCAAAAAAATCGATCAGGAAATGGTCCACTTCCAACAGGCCACGCCGCGTCAGCGCGATCGTGCCATTGTGACGCGCGAGCAAGTTCTTTTCTTCCAACTGCGCGTAGACAGGACGGAACTCATTCCAAACATCAATGCCAAACTTCTTCTGAAAATAACCGGTGTCGAGCGCTCCGGTCTTTAACTGCAAGACCATCTCGCGAATCAATCGCTGCTTTGGTGTCAGCGAAACGGCCCGTAAAAGCGGCAGGCGATCTTCATTAAGGATGCGCACGTACTCTTCGAAGTTGTGCGCGTTCTGGAAATTCACGCCGCCAAAATGTGAAAACGACGACACACCGATGCCGATCATGTCGCCGCCATGCCACAGCGCATCGCGATAAATGAACCGGCACGTCTTCTTTTTGGTCGCAACGATATCGGTGCCCGCGATTTCGTAGTCGTTTGCGAGAAATTGTTCGAAGGCGTAATCCAGCCAGCCGCGTTTGGTGGTCCAACCCGCGATCGGAGACGTGACACCTTTCTTCAGAATGTCCTGCGAGATGACCGTGTTGTAGGGCAACTCCATCTGGTAGATCGTGACGGAGTCAGGCTGGAGTTCGATCGCGCGGCGCACTGTTTCGCGCCACTTCTCTTCAGTCTCGCCCATCATGCCCGCGATCAGATCGATGTTGACTTGCGGGAAAGCCACTTCACGTGCCCACTGGTAAGCGCGATAAATTTCCGGTGACAAATGCGCGCGACCGTTAGCAGCGAGAACCTCGTCGTCAAAGTGTTCGATACCGAGACTCAGTCGCGTCACGCCGATGTCTTTGAGTGTTTCGAGCTTCGCTTTTTGAAGCGTTCCGGGCTCGCATTCAAACGTGACTTCTTCCGCGTTGGCCCAACTCACGTGTCGATTGAGTCCCTCGACGAGATAACGCAACTGGCGCTCGCTGATGTACGAGGGCGTGCCGCCGCCGAAGTACGCGAAGCGCAGCTGGCGACCCTGAAAAGCAGGCATGCGGCTGTAGAGTTCGTTCTCTTTGATCAGCGCGTCGAGGTAGACCTCGATCTCGGAGGCGTTCTTGTCTGTGTAGACTTTGAAATAACAGAAGAGGCAGCGCTTGCGGCAGAACGGGATGTGAATATAAAGGCCTAAAGGGTCATCGACTCGCGCAGGCTGGTTGAGCGCCTCGATTACCTGCGGCACAAACTCCGGCTTCCACTGCGAAAACGGTGGATAGTTGGAGACAAAATAATTCCCTACTTCGGTTCTGGTATCTACGGCCATCGAGTAAATCAAATTAGCATCAATGTTTACTACGCACCAGTCGAGAACTAGGTTGCGCGCTTGTGATGAGCCGTTGTATAGAATGCCGATGCCTTCTGACCCCCGATTCACTTTTTTGCAGGCACGACACTATTTACCGTATTTCCTATTGCTGCTGATATTTCTTGGTGGCGTTTGGTTCATTCTCGCGGCTGGTTCAAAACTTCAGCCCGTCGCGCCCGCAGTTGTTACAGCACCGCAACCAACAGCTCAACCCACCAATGTCTTTTGGGAAAACTTCAGGACGCCCCTCAGCATTCTACTCACGCAAATTATCGTCATCTTAACGATGGCGGGGCTCTTTCGCAGACTCTTCCGCTGGATCCACCAACCACCAGTGATGGGCGAGATGGTCGCGGGCATCGTGCTCGGTCCATCAGTGCTGGGCCTGATCTATCCGCCGGCGCTTTCATTTCTCTTCCCGGCGTCGTCATTGGAGACACTACGGCAGTTGAGCCAGATCGGTGTCGTGCTTTTCATGTTCATCGTCGGCACGGAGCTCAACGTGCGATACCTACGAGAAAAAGGATCCGCGGCGGTGATGATCAGTCACGCCAGCATCATCGTTCCTTTTCTACTCGGCACGGCGCTTTCACTTTTTCTCTATCCCGAACTTGCGCCGGCAGGAACCTCTTTCAACGCGTTTGCGTTATTCATCGGGGTGGCGATGAGCATCACCGCCTTTCCGGTGCTCGCCCGAATTCTTGAAGACCGCGGTCTATCGCAAACCACACTCGGCTCGATCGCTATCACGTGCGCAGCCGTCGACGATGTCACTGCCTGGTGCATCCTCGCCCTCGTGATAGCTCTCGTTAAGTCGACGGGTTTGGCAAGCTCCGCGATGACGATTGGTTTAACGCTGGTCTTTGCGGTGGCAATGCTCTTTGTAGTGCGGCCGCAACTGGCGCGAGTGATTAAAGAGCGTGACTCTCAACTTCACTGGCGCAGGCTGATTCCGATCATTCTCGCGTTTGTGCTGGCGTGCGCGTTGCTCACCGAGACGATCGGCATTCATGCGCTCTTCGGTGCTTTTGTCGCCGGCGTTGTGATGCCACCGTCTACCGAATTTCGGATCTTTCTCAAAGACAAGTTGGAAGCGTTCAGCTCGTACGCGCTGCTGCCGCTGTTTTTTGCGTTTACGGGACTGCGGACGCAAGTCAGTCTCTTGAATGATTGGTTCGGATGGCTGCTGTGCGCGGTAATTATACTCGTAGCCATCGCGGGCAAGCTTGGGGGCAGCATGTTTATGGCTCGCTGGACGCGAATGAGCTGGACGCAATCGTTTTCAATCGGCGTACTGATGAACACCAGAGGATTAGTTGAACTGGTGGTGCTCAATATCGGTTATGATCTGGGCATTCTATCGGGACGCATCTTTGCAATGATGGTATTGATGGCACTCGTCACGACGTTCATGACGGGCCCGCTTCTTTCACTCGTTAAGAACCGTAGTTAAAAGGAGAACCGGCGATGGCAAGAAAGACATTGTTGATAGTCGCGGCGATTATGGCCTGTCTCTTATACACATCTCGAGCCCACGAGACTTAAGACAAGATCTCGTATGCCGTCTTCTGC
>JBKPJP010000162.1:0-3011 GCA_046730735.1 Acidobacteriota bacterium
ATCAGATAGATGCGCTGTCGAAGCGTCGCTACGTTTCGCCGCTCTACTTCGCGATCGTGTATGCGGGGCTGAAGGATAATGATAAGGCGATCGAGTATTTGGATAAGGCCTTCGAGGCGCGTCACCCGGGCTTGGTGCTAATCCGGATTGAGCCAATGTTTGATGGGCTGCGCGGTGACGAAAGATTTCAGGCGTTGATTAAACGCTTCGAGCCCATACCGTAAAATATTCTTACTAATTCAAGGCTGTTAGAAAGTCGCTCAACTCCTGCGGTAATGGACTCTCGAATTTCATCCACTCGCGTTTGACCGGATGCGTGAAGCCGAGCTTCTCGGCGTGCAGAAAATGTCGTTTGAGGTGGCGAATGCGTGCGCGTAGTTGTGGATCCTGAATCGTGTTATCACGCCCGCCACCGTAAGTTTCGTCTCCCACCACCGGATGCTTCAACCACGCGAGATGAACGCGGATCTGGTGTGTCCGGCCCGTCTTGAGCTCAACATCCAGGAGTGTGAACCTATCAAACCCCTGCCGCACGCGATACAACGTCAACGCATTGCGCCCGCCACGCACGACTGCCATGCGCGTACGGTTTGATCGATCGCGTGCGAGCGGCTGATCGATCTTCCCTGAAGCCGCACTCATTCGCCCATGGACCAGCGCCACATACGACTTGAACACCGTTCGATCGCGAAACTGATCCGAGAGATTCTCCAGCGCGCTTTCGGTTTTTGCGACGACGAGCAGGCCCGACGTGTCCCGATCCAATCGATGCACGATCCCCGGCCGCACCTCACGGCCCGGTAGTTGTTGAAAGTGATACGCGAGTGCGTTGGCGAGCGTGCCCGACGGTGTGCCCGCCGCGGGGTGGACCACAAGCCCCGCCGGTTTGTTCACTACCACCAGCGTGTCATCTTCGTAAACGATCTCGAGTGGAATATTTTCCGGCGTGAAGAGATCCGGCGGGGGCGCGATCAGTTCAACTTCAATCTCGTCATGTGCGCGGAGTTTGTAGGAGGGCTTTGCGACTTTGCCGTTTACCAGTACGTCTTCGTTTTCGATCAGTCGTTGCAGACGCGCCCGACTCCAGCCTTCAAATTGCGAAGCGAGGTAAATGTCAAGACGCGTGCCGGCATGTTCTGGTCCAATCTGTGTAATCTGTGGATTACCCATTGCGCCGTTCAAAATCCTTCATGAACGACACGAGCGCTTCCACTCCCGCGCGCGGGAATGCGTTGTAGATCGACGCGCGAATGCCGCCGACCGAGCGATGCCCTTTCAATCCATCGAGACCCTGCGCGGTTGCCTCAGCAACAAACTTCTTCTCCAACTCTTCAGCCGGCAAACGAAACGTGACGTTCATCGTCGAGCGACAATCGATATCCGCATGGCCGCGGTAGAAGTCAGTGGCGTCAATGGCTTCATAAATGAGCCGCGCCTTCTCTTCATTCTCACGCTCCATCCCGGCGAGCCCGCCTTTCTCCTGCAACCATTTGCACACGAGACTGAGAATGTAAATGCCCCACGTATTGGGCGTGTTGTAGAGAGACTTGTTTTCGACGTGAATGCGATAGTCGAGCATCGTCGCCAGGTTCTCGGGAATGCGTTGTAACAAGTCGTCGCGCAGGATGACGACGGTTACGCCGCTCGGTCCCATGTTCTTTTGCGCGCCGGCGTAGATGATTCCATATTTACTCACGTCGATTTGGCGCGAAAGAATGTCAGACGAAGTGTCTGCAACGAGCGGCACATCACCAACGTTCGGCTCGCGTTTCCACTGCACACCCTCGATCGTTTCGTTGCTCGTGATATGAACGTAAGCCGCATGGCTGTTCAAACTCATCTCATCGCGCGACGGCACACGCGTGAAGCCACCATCCGCCATTGTCGCGGCAACATTCACGGCGCCGACTTTCTTCGCTTCCTTCAACGCTTTCTTGCCCCAGCTTCCGGTGAGCACGTAGTCAGCGCTGCCGTCCGCGGGCAGAAAGTTCATCGGCACCATCGAAAACTGCAAACTCGCGCCGCCCTGAAGAAAAAGAATGTGATAGTTGTCGGGAACTTTCATAAGCTCGCGCAGGCCCGCTTCGGCGCGCCCGATGATCTCGTCAAAGGTCTTTGAGCGGTGACTAATCTCCATCACTGACATGCCAACGCCGGGAAGGCTGACCATGTCGCGCTGAGCTTCTTCCAAAACCGGCAACGGCAAAACCGCGGGGCCGGCGCTGAAGTTAAAAATTCGTTCCGTCATGGCTATCTCCGTTAACTATTCTTCAAATCGCGAACGCAAAGCTTTACCTGCGACCTTCGTAATAAACGATCTCGGGAAGATACGTTCCACTTCGACCGTGAACAAGTTGGTCCAACCCGAAACCACTGTGCTCTTTTTCCGGTTGAGTGCGCGCAGCGCCGTTTCCACTACTTCCTCCGCAGTTTGGATCGTGCGCATTGGCGGACGATCGATCCCCGACGCTTCAAAGAAATTGGTCTCCGTCACGCCGGGGCAGAGCGCCATCACGTGAACTCCGTGCGAGCGATTCTCATCCCAGAGTGCTTCGGAGAACGAAAGCACAAAAGCCTTCGACGCCGCGTATGTGGCCATGTAAGGCACCGCCTGAAAACCTGCCGTTGATGCGACGTTGATGATCGTGCCGCGTTTGCGTTCGCGCATCGGTTGCAGAAAACGATGTGTGAGATCGACGAGAGCTCTGATGTTCAGTTGGATTATGTCGAGCTCGTGATTGAGATCGAGTTTGACGAAGTCGCCCATCGAGCCGAAGCCGGCGTTATTGATGAGCATGTCGATCTCCAACTCACGTTTCTTCGTTTCTTCGAAGAGTTGCGCGGCGGCGTCAGGTTGTTGCAGGTCGAGTGTAACGTACTGTGCGCGGATGCTGGTCAAACGTCCGAGCTCGTTGCACAACGCGATGAGTTTGTCTTCCGAGCGGGCGACGAGCAAGACGTTTCTGCCGCGGGCGGCGAGTTTTCTGGCGAAGGCCGCTCCAATTCCTGAG
>JBKPJP010000163.1:0-6532 GCA_046730735.1 Acidobacteriota bacterium
AGTCAGATTTTGAGTCAGCCTGCAAAGGCCAAACTCGTTCATACTGGACCTTGTCCAGTTTCAAATCGACTTTGGGGAGACCCGGCTTCATAGTTTCAGGGGCAAGCGCGAAGCGAAGCGGAGCGCGTCGCCCCTGGTTAAGTAAACCAAAACAGCGCGAAGGCCTGAAAGGCCGAAATATTCGCGACCGTATTTCGCCCCTTCAGGGCTCACGGCTCCTTTAAATTATGTTTCCAGGGGCGACGTCCCGACAAAGTCGGGACTTGCCCCTGGCTATCATATTCCGCGCCTTCGGCGCTTAACTATTTAAGTGTAACTGTTACCGGTGTGCCGCTCTGGGCGTTGGGCGCGATCCAGATGTTCAACTCGGCGGGTTCGACTGCGTACTTCGTGTCACGCTGCCAGATCGATAACTCGTCGCGACCGAGCGTGAACTCAACGCGCTGCGACTTGCCCGGCTCGAGCACGATGCGACGAAACGCTTTCAATTGGCGAACTGGCCGCGCGACGCTCGTGCCACGCAGTCCTATGTATAGTTGGACCACTTCTTCGCCCGCGCGTGTGCCGGTGTTCTTCACTTCCGCCGTGATGCGCAGTTGTGCGCGTCCTGCGTTCAGTTGGTCCACGCTGACCTGTTGCACGTCCACTTGCGGCGCTGAGTACTCGAACGTCGTATAGGTGAGGCCGAAGCCGAACGGATAAAGCGGCACGTTCTGCTCGTCAACGTAGCGCGATTTGAATTTCTCATCACCATTCGTCGGCGGGCGCGTCAGGTCTAACCCGACTGGCGGTCGACCCGTGTTGAGCACGCTGTGATAGATCGGCACTTGTCCGAGACTGCGCGGAAACGTCACAGTCAACCTTCCGGCAGGCGCGGCTTCGCCGAAAAGCACACGCTCCAACGCCGGTCCTGCCTGCACGCCGGGCGACCATGCTTCGATGATGGCGTTGACGCGCGCGGCCGCAGACGTGAGCGCGAGCGGTCGACCGCTAAAGAGGATGAGCGCCGTCGGCTTGCCCGCGGCGGCAACACGTTCGAGCAGTTGCTGCTGATTGCCAGGCAGATCGATGAAGGCGCGTGACGCTGCCTCACCCGTCATCCACGAAGCGTCTTCACCGAGTGCAAGCAGAACTACGTCTGCTTGAGCGGCCGCAGCAGCAGCCTCTGCGAACCCCGCTTCAGAAGTGCCGCGAATCTCAGTGCCTTTCGCGTAAATCAGACGAAACCCGTCGCGCGCCGCTCGTTTTTCGAGTGCTGCTTTGAGTGTCACTACGTCCTTGGCATCGCCGCGCGCGCTCCACGCGCCGAGCATGTCGGGCGCGCTGTCTGCCATTGGTCCTATGAGCGCCACGCTGCGCACACTCTTTTGTATAGGCAGCACCGCTGAATCATTCTTGAGTAGCACGAAGCTCTTCTCCGCAGCCTCGCGTGCCACCGCAACATTCGCCGCGGGCAACGTGGTGACTGCGTTCTTCTCGTCAACGTAAGGTCGATCGAAAAGACCTAAGGCAAACTTGACGCGCAGGATGCGTCGCACGGCCTGGTCCAACGCGGGCTGCGGCACCTGTCCGGCTTTGACGAATGCGGCGAGATGTTGAAAATAAGCGTTGCTCTCCATGTCCATATCCACACCGGCGAGAAAGCCCTTGCGTGCGGCAGTCGCAAGATCGTTGGCAATGCCGTGCGGAATTAGCTCGCCGACAGAACCCCAGTCACTTACCACGAACCCGCGAAAGTCCCATTCGCCGCGCAAGACCTGAGTCAGTGTGAACGCATTAGCAGAGGCCGGTACGCCGTTGATCGTATTGAACGACGCCATGAGTGTCGCGACGCCTTCGTCCACTGCCGCATGAAAAGGTTGCAGGTAGACTTCGCGCAACTGGCGCTCGGACATGTCGACTGTGTTGTAGTCGCGGCCTGCTTCTGCCGCGCCATACGCGACGTAGTGTTTGGCACACGCAGCCAGCGATCGCGGATCGTTAAGACTCGTGCCCTGGTATCCGCGAACGTATGCGCGCGCCATCATCGAACCGAGATACGGATCTTCGCCCGCACCCTCGACGATGCGGCCCCAGCGCGGATCGCGTGCGATATCAACCATGGGCGAGAACGTCCAGCGAATCCCTGACGAAGTGGCTTCTTCTGCGGCAATGCGAGAAACGCGTTCGACGAGCGTCGGGTCCCATGTTGCGGACAGCGCAAGCGGGACTGGAAAAGTGGTGCGATAGCCGTGAATGACGTCGAGTCCAAAGATGAGTGGAATCTTCAGACGCGACTGCTCCATCGCGATGCGCTGCAAGCGGTTGCTCAGTACGGGGTCAACCACGTTCAGGAACGAGCCGACCTCGCCGCGCTGGATCGATTCTTCGACTTTACTGCGACCCGTCCCCGGCCCGGTCGGCGTCCCGTAAGAGTACTGGTTCAACTGCCCGACCTTCTCCTCGAGCGTCATCTGTTTGAGGAGGGCTTCGACTCTGCGCTCGATCTCCGGCGCATTCGTCCACGCCTTCTGCGTCTGAGCGGAGGCGAACGATGTCAACACGATCGACCACAACAGCACAACAACGAGCGCAATTCGGATCTTTCTCATGCACGTTCCTTGTTTCGGATTGAAATTGGATGACGCTGTTCGTGCGCTAATGTAAACGATCGACGCGAAAATGTCCGCAGCGTAGTGGGTACGTTGTGTCTTGCGGCACGAACGTGAGGGTGCTAATGTGCCGACATGATTGAACAGTCCCAGATAGAAAAGATGTCAGTGACTGAACGACTTCAGGCCATCGACCAGCTTTGGGATTCCCTCAACAGCCACGACGAGATACCCTCCCCCGACTGGCATGAAGACGTCTTGCTCGAAAGGAAGGCGCGAGCGCAGCGCGGCGAAGCAAAGTTTCTGACCTTAGACCAACTCAGATCCCGTCTACGTAGCTCTGAAGGATGACCGTCGTAATACTCGACGACGCTGCGGATGACCTCGAGTCCGCTGCACAATTCTATGACTCATGCCATTCTTGATTTGCGACGAAATCCCCTCTGGATCCGGAAGCAGTTGCGGCAGAGAAGATAACCAACTTACCTGACCTCACGTGGCACTCGTCTTGCCGAGAGGCTAGCGCACACGCACATGTGTTCCAAACGAATGCACGCGTGCGAATTTTATGAGTGCTCTTGTTCCAAAAGTCACGCGCGAACTTACCAGGATGAGGCGAACGCTGCGAGAGACGTTCGGTCTCGACAAACTCCGCCCCGGCCAGGCTGAAGTCATTCGCTCTGTGCTCGAGGGCAACAATACGCTCGCGATTATGCCGACCGGAGCAGGGAAGTCGCTCTGCTATCAACTACCTTCTTTGCACCTGCCGGGTACGACTGTAGTCGTGTCGCCGCTTATCTCGCTGATGAAAGATCAGGTCGATAAGCTGGAAGAGGCAGGCATCGAAGCGGCGCAGTTGAACAGCGCGCTGACAACCGAGGAGCATGAGGAGAACCTCCAACAGATAAAGACTGAAAAGAGCGACTTCATATTCGTCACGCCGGAACGTTTCACAAATCAGGAATTCCTTGGTGATTTGCGAAAGCGGGACATCAACTTTGTCGTGATCGGCGAAGCACACTGCATCTCAGAATGGGGTCACGACTTTCGTCCTGCATATCTTTCTCTTGGCGCCGCGGATAAGACACTCGGTTCGCCGCCTGTCTTAGCTTTAACTGCAACTGCGACGTCCGAAGTCATAGCCGACATCGAGAAGCAACTCGATCTCGGAAAACTTCAAGTGGTGAAAACAGGTATTTATCGACCTAACCTGCAGTTCGAAGTCAAGCGAGTGACAAACGAACGTGAGAAGCACGAAGAGCTCATTCGCATACTGAACGAACACAAAGGCGCGGGCATCATTTACGCTGCGACTGTCAAAACGGTCGAGGAATTGACGGACTGGTTGAAAGGTTTCGACTTCAAAATCGAGCAGTATCACGGGCGTATGAAAGCAAGCGATCGCAAGCGGAATCAGGACGCATTCATGAACGATGAATTGAAAGCGATCGTGGCGACGAACGCCTTTGGCATGGGCATCGACAAACCTGACATCCGTTTCGTGGTCCATTATCAGATGCCGGGTTCGCTCGAAGCGTACTATCAGGAGTCGGGACGAGCTGGTCGTGATGGTGGACCGGCAACGTGCAGTCTGTTTTATCAACTCGAGGATCGACGCACACATCAATTCTTTCTGGGCGGCAAGCATCCGAAGTTCGACGACATTCTCGCCGTGTACCAGGCGTTCAATGGAGCTGAGACACCGATGGAATTGTCGGTACTGCAGGAAAATGCGAATACAGTGAGTGACGGAAAGGTGCGCGTTGTTTTGTCGCTGCTGAAGGAAATGAAAGTCGTGAAGGAGTTGCGTGGTAGTAAGTTTCGTCTGTTACAAGTTGACGTAAAGCAACACGAACTCGAGTACCTTTCGCGCATGTCTGAGGCGAAAGTCGAGAGGGATAAAGAGAAGCTGGAGCGAATGATGCAGTACGGGCAGAGTGCGATGTGCCGCTGGCGTCTCCTGCACGACTACTTTGGTGAAGAGATGGAAGCCGAGCGTTGCGGAAACTGCGACAACTGCATTCATCCGTTGGAGGAGCAAATCGCACTGCCGGATCGGCAAAGCGCCGTTGCGTATTTTCAATAATGGTTGATTTGCTCCAGTGGCCCGCGATGGTAGTCACCGTCATTGCCGCGTGGATGGTGGGCTCGCAGAGAAAGTTCAAACGCAACTGGGGATTCTGGCTGTTTCTGTTAAGCAACGTGCTCTGGATCGTGTGGGGCTGGCAGGACGGCGCCTATGCACTCATCGTTCTCCAGGTTTGCCTTGCGTTCCTGAACATCCGGGGCGCAATGAAAAATCGCACGGAGACCGAGTCTGCCTCCTGACATTCTTTACACTCTCTTACAAGTCTTTCGCGACAACAACCGCGCATATTTATCCAATATTGATCACGAACAAAGGGGGGTAGTAATGAAACTAAAACCGCTTTCAGAACAAACAATCGTTATCACGGGCGCCACGAGTGGTATCGGACTCTGCACTGCGCGCATGGCGGCGAACCGTGGCGCGAATGTCGTCGTCGTCGCACGCAATGAGGACGCTCTGCATGAACTGGTTGAAGAAATCAACGACTCAGGCGGCACTGCTACATACGCCATCGCTGACGTCGCCGACGAAGAAGCGCTTGAACGTGCTGCGGAAACTGCGCGGCTGCGATTCGGACATATCGACACGTGGGTGAACAATGCCGGGACGTCGATTTACGGCCGCATCATGGATGTGCCAACTGAAGATTTGCGGCGTCTATTTGAAACGAACGTGTGGGGTGTGGTGTACGGTTCGCGCATCGCTGTCAACAATCTGCGCGAACGCGGCGGAGCGTTGATAAACGTGGGCAGCGAGACATCAGATGCCGCCGTGCCGCTACAGGGCATGTATTCGGCGTCGAAGCACGCCGTGAAAGGTTTCACTGACGCACTGCGGATGGAAGTTGAGGCTGACAAACTGCCGATCTCGATCACGCTGATCAAGCCGACGGCGATTCACACGCCCTTTCCGGAGAACGCAAAGAATTACCTGGAGTATGAGCCGCGGTTGCCACCGCCGCTTTATGCGCCTGAACTCGTTGCCGAAGCGATTCTTCATTGCGCTGAGAATCCGACACGCGATTTCTTTGTTGGTGGAATGGCAAAGGTCCATTCGTCGATGGGGCTGAATACACCGCGGTTGCACGAGAAGATGAACGAGTCGATGATCGACACGATGCAAAATTCCGGCGAGCCTGCGAATGCGAATCGCAGCGACGGTTTGTATGACACGAACTCGCGTCTCGCGGAACGTGGCGCGCAGGACAGGTTTGTGCTGGAACACAGTCTTTACCAGCAGGCGAAACTTCATCCCGCGCTGGCAGCGACGATTGCCGTTGCGGGCGGCGTCGCCCTGGCGGCGTGGCTCGGTTCCAAAGTAAGCTCGTCACCAGGTCTGCGCGCGAGTTGAGTCAAAATTGAGGTAGTGGTTCAGGTTGAAACGTTGTCCAGTTTCAGAAATACGCCTTGGACCACAGCGCCGAAGGCGCGGGATATGAAAGCCAGGGGCAAGTGCGAAGCGAAGCGGAGCACGTCGCCCCTGGTCACGAATTAAAATTTACGCCACAGCCCTGAAGGGGCGACATACGGCGCGTATTTCGGCCTTTCAGGCCTTGACGCTTTCTTTTTGGGGGCTTAACCAAGGGGCGATGCGCTTCGCGCTTGCCCCTGGCTATCATATGTCGCGCCTTCGGCGCTGGTTCAACGTGAGTAGCTTAATCGGGCGACGCGCTTCGCGCTTGCCCCTGAAACTATGAAGCCGGGTCTCCCCAAAAGTCGATTTGAAACTGGACAAGGTCCAGTATGAACGAGTTTGGCCTTTGCAGGCTGACTCAAAATCTGACTTAGAAGGGAGTACCCGGTGATGAAGATATTGGCATTGGACTTAGGAAAATTCAAGACAGTGGGATGTG
>JBKPJP010000164.1:0-19206 GCA_046730735.1 Acidobacteriota bacterium
GCAACTTCATACAAATTGATGGTACATATACGGCCTGAGTATGCTTGCGTTTCCAATGACTCATGAGTCGACTGAAACTCCACGAAGCAGCGATCGTTCCTTTATCGTCGACAAGCCTGACAGATCCCTCAACCTTTGTAATGACATTACTCGCTCGATCGTAACCAAATAACTGTAGTCTCAATTTGGTCTGAGTGTTTCGGACGCCGCATCGGTGCACGCCTGTAAAATTATGGCGACCGGCCCGACCTTTCTGATCCGGCCTACCAAACTTGTAAACGAATGCAACTGGTCGATGCTCATGGTAGTAGCCTCCAGTTGGTTCTGGAGTCATGAGTGTGATCTTACCTGACTCCAAATTATCGAAGGTTGAGACGGCATATTGCTTTACCTCCCACCCGTGATAATCAGGTTCGGACTTACTATTTTTTGCGATGCCTAGTTCTGCCTCTAGAGTATGCCCACCACACCGTGTTCCATTACATGGCTCGGTTCGTCCGTTTCTTCCGAGTTGCTTCGACTTGATCCAGCCTTTCCTGTTTATCCTCTTTAATTCTCTGAGTAAAGCGGCACGTGCTCCGGTTTCACTAAGCCGGTTCGGAATTTCTAGAATCGCGAACACGCCAGTAGTCTTTGTTTTCGGCAGTTTTCGAAATTCTATGGCTGCTCTCGAACGTGCTCCAGCTACAAAACCAAGGATTGTTTCGTCTCGCGTAAGACCCAAAAACAACACTCGTCCGGG
The DNA here is from genome assembly GCA_046730735.1 of Acidobacteriota bacterium. Lineage (GTDB taxonomy): Bacteria > Acidobacteriota > Blastocatellia > Pyrinomonadales > Pyrinomonadaceae > PSRF01. The sequence goes on from JBKPJP010000164.1 coordinate 743, forward strand.
TTCTCTTTTGGTCATTAGTTCCGAAGGAGCATCAGCACAACCTCGTAGGAATCCAGAAAACCGAACTTCAGGATACTGGGGATAGAGGATCAATTGTGCGCCTGGAGCTTTAGCGAAATTCCTGGTTCGAGTAAGCCATCCGAAATCCAGCTTTGCTTTAAACCTGGGTCGGTCTGCTTTAATGCCTTGATTGGGGAAAATGTTTACAGCCTCGAAACCGGAACCAAAGTAGATTTGCTGTTTGCTATTATCGTTTTTCGCTAACTGTTTCGCATACAAACGAAGACATCCTGCATCCGCAAACAGTTGTCGTATCTCTTTCAGTTTCACGTTATGGATTTGATGCTTGAGAAAAAGAAGCTGAGGCAGCCCTTCGTTTGTTCGGGATCTTAGGAGGTGTCAGTGACCAAGGTGGCTGATAATCCACCGATCTCGTTAGAGCGATGCAAACCTCAGAAGCAATTCGTTCGACAACGGGAACCACAACCGAATTTCCGAATTGCCGATAAGCTTGAGTATCCGACACTGGAATTTTAAAGTCGTTTGGAAATCCCATAAGCCGAGCGCATTCTCGCGGTGTTAAGCGACGAGGGTTTTGATCGGCGCCCTGTGAAATCAAAATTTCCGAACCATCCTTGTGATAACGCGCACTAAGAGTGCGGGCAACATCCTTTCCAGTAAAAAGGCTGTATCCAAACCCATTTCCTGCTGCCTTGTGTTTCTCTGCATAATTCTGCAGATACCGCCAAAGATGATCTGTGAGTGTGTACTTAGAATCAACCTTGCTTTCCAGAATAGTTGAAAGGCTTGGACCATCAGTGGGAAATTCGGGGAATTCAAACCAACGGTCAGGCTTAAACCCAACAAGGAAAATCCGTTCGCGGTGTTGAGGGACTACTCTTTGTGCGTCAATGATAGAGTGATAAACCTTGTACCCGAGAACCTCAGTAAGGGTTCGATAAATAATATCGAAGGTGCGACCGCCGTCATGGCTCTTGAGATTTTTGACGTTCTCCAAAACAAATGCGCTTGGCTTGTGATAGTCAAGTATCGCTTCAATTTGAAAGAATAGATTGCCTTGCTTTTCATCTTCAAAGCCGTGTTTTCTACCGAGGCTCAGTTTTTTTGAAACACCGGCGATGCTGAAAGGTTGACATGGGAATCCGGCAGTCAGGATGTCGTGCGGTGGAATCTTCCCAATGCCTATAGAGTAGATGTCTCCATGTGGTCTTCTACCAAAGTTCGCTTCGTATGTGATCTGCGAGTGCTTATCCCAGTCACAAGAAAATACGCATTCAGCACCCGCCCGATCGAAAGCAAGTCTAAACCCGCCTATTCCGCAGAAAAGATCTATAAATTTAAGCTTGCGAGAATTCTTTTTCTTAGTCATTGCAGAAGCCGCAGCAGGCTAGCAGTTTACCTGAAGGTTTATCAAGTGGTTGGTGCCCAATATCTGCTGTGCCGAACCAGCGTAGCAAGATTATAGGCAAACTTTTATGTTCAGGTGACTCGAAGGCATCAACATCTAAGAGCCCGAGAGAACCGTAGTTCTCGCGGGCGCTTACATGATCGGTGCACGGCCGTCGCTTAGTGCTTCATTATCACGCCCTCGAACCAGACCTGCGACGGGGGTGTCAGCCCGTTGCAGGGGGTTAGGTTGCTGGTGATGTGGAAACGGCCGGTGCCGGTCGCGCCGGCGTACTGTCCGGTGCCGCCGGCGACGCGGAAGGGGACGCCGTGGGCGTTTGCGGCCGCGCAGATGGCCGGGTTTGGAACGAGCACAAACGGGTCGCCTTCGATATTTACCGAATCTCCCGATCCGGCGTAAGTGTCCGTCGCCTTCAGGTCGAAGACGAGATTAGTCGTCGTGTTGGTGCAGGCCGAAAAGACTGCCGTATTAAAGCCGCCTTCCGTATCTATCCCCGAGCCCGTGAAACTCAATTCGACGTTCTCCGGAAATGCTCCGCAACGGGCCACGTTTGGGCCAGCTCCGGCGAGATTGAACGATGAGCCGCCTTTGTAATGCGGGTTGACGTTGTCTTCCACAACCGGCGCTGCTGCTGAAGTCCCGCCAGCCATATAACTTGCGAATATGATGAGTCCGGCGAGGGTTATCAAGGTCAGTGTGAGTTTGGTTTTCATTTAGTAGCTCCTTTGGCTAAGTGTTTCTAACACTCACTAAGGCGCAAAGGTCGCTGGAAAACTATCATCATTTTTTGTCAGCTCCGCGAGCATCGATAGCAGCCTGTCGTAATCAACCGGCTTCACGAGGTGGCCGTTGAAGCCGGCCTGCTCGGATTTGCGACGGTCGTCTTCCTGGCCCCAGCCGGTCAGGGCGACAATCACGATGTCTTTGCCCCACGGCTTCTCGCGGACGCGGCGACACACCTCGTGACCGTCGAGTTTCGGCAGGCCGATGTCGAGCAAGACAACTTCGGGACGGTGCTCATCAATCGCTTCGAGTGCTTCAACTCCGTCGTGAGCGACGAAGGTTTTGTTGCCTGTAATCTTGAACAGCATCGCCAGCGAGTCGGCGGAATCGTGGTTGTCATCAACAATCAAAACACGACGTTGCGTTGACGACTCAGCCGCGGTATCGCTACGAGGCGCCGAGACTGCCGGTTTACCGATGACCGGCAGTCGCACGATAAACTCACTCCCGTGCCCCTCACCGTCGCTGCGCGCTTCGATCGATCCGCCATGCATCTGGACCAGACGCCTCACTAACGTCAGCCCAATACCCAACCCCTCCTGAGATCGCTCGGAACTGCGATCGACCTGCATGAACATGTCGAAGATGCTGTCGATCTTGTCATGTGGAATGCCGGCGCCGTTGTCCTTCACCGTCACCACCACCTCACCGTCCATTTCCTTCGCACTCAGTGTAATCGTTCCGTTCGGCTCCGTGTACTTGCAACTGTTGTTGAGCAGGTTTCCAAACACCTGGGCCAGACGCACACGATCGGCATTCAGATGAATGGGCTCTTCAGGCAGGTCAACAATCAACTCCTGATCCGCCGCATCGATCAACGGCCGCGCGACTTCAACGGCCTGTTGGATCACCGACGATAGTTCGACCTCAGTCCGGCGCAACTCGAGTCGATCGTGAGTAATGCGATTCAGGTCGAGTAAATCATCGACTAGCCGGACCCTCTGGTTCAACTGACGCTCGATCGTGTCATGCGCGCGTTTGACAACCTCGCCGTCATCACCGGCGCGCTTCAACACTTCGAGCATGTTGCTCATCGGCGCGAGCGGATTTCGAAGCTCGTGAGCGAGCGTGGCCAGAAACTCGTTCTTACGCTGATCGGCTGCTGAGAGATCCGCTGCCAGTCGTTGCAGATCGTCGGTTAGTCGTTTTCGCTCAGTGACATCGCGTACGATCTTCGACGCTCCCACAACGTTTCCCGAATCGTCTTTGATCGGCGAGATAGTAAGTGACACGACGATGCGCCGGCCGTCTTTTCGCACGCGCTCGGTTTCGAAGTGGTCGATTCTTTTTCCTTCTTTCAGGCTGGCGATGATCTGATCTTCCTCGGCCAGGCGTTCGGGAGGAATCACGAGTGAGATATGTCGGCCCACAGCCTCCTCGGCAGTGAAACCAAAGAGACGTTCAGCGGCGGCATTCCAACTTTGGATGATGCCTTCGAGCGACTTGCTGATGATGGCGTCGTCCGACGACTCCACGATCGCGGCGAGCAGCCGTGCGGTGATCAGTTGATTGGCTTTCTCGCGCTCAATCAGACGCTGCGCAGTGACGTCGCGAAAGATCAGAACGCAGCCGGAAACCTCGCCCTGTTCATTACGGATCGGCGCGGCACTATCGTCGATAGGACATTCCGAACCGTCTTTTTTGACGAGCACAGTGTGGTTTGCAAGTCCAACAATTATTCCTTCGCGCAACGCTCTGGTAGCGGGATTCTCCACTGACCGTCGCGTGACTTCATTAACGATATTAAAAACGCGCTCGAGTGGCTGACCAAGTGCTTCGTTGCGCGGCCAGCCGGTCAGCCTCTCGGCCACTTCATTGAGATCAGTGATGCGTGCTTCAGGGTCGGTTGTGATTACGGCGTCGCCAATGCTGCGCAACGTGACTCTGAAGAGTTCGTGCCGCTCATGCGCGCGTGACTCCGCCGTCCGCGTAGCTTCACCAAACACGATAATCAGAGCACAGGTGAACAGGTATGCGACGAGCCCGACGAGGTTTGCGGTGCTCGTCAGATCGATGTGGCCACGGGGCACAATGAATAGATAGTGGCAAGCCAGGTAGCCGAGTAGCGCGATCGGGATCGCGAGACGGTAACCGCCGAGCCACACACCGGCCGCGACCGCACCGAAGAGTGTGACGAGAGGCAGTCCGTCGCCCATGAGTGGGTCGAGCGCCCAGCGAAGTAGTACGGCCAGGACGAGGGCGACAAACCCTAAAGCGTAAGCGTTAACCGTGCTCCGCACGCGCGCCTCTTGAATTATGGACATTGGAAGTGCTTAAGAACTGCGTGATTCTATCGTTGAAGCGCCAGGGGCTTCAACAGAAGTAGAACAAGTCAGGAAGAGGGGCTCGCCCCCGCTGCTTAGTGAATTAGTCCAGCAGCGGGGGCAAGCCCCTCTTCCTGACTTGTTCTAGCTACGATGACATGTTCCAGCTTATGGCGCCCTGCTAATTCGTTCCCGGTTGAAGGCGTTTGCGCTGGAGGTTGCTGCGATAGCTCTCCTCGAGATACTCCGCGCCGTCGGCCGTGAGATACATACGCGAGTCGTCGCTGCTGATCAATTTTTTCTGATTGAGAAACCAAATCGTGAACTCCAGGTGCTCGCGCGGGCGGCCGACCATTCGCTCGAGCTCGCGTAAGTAAATACCCGGATTCTGCGGCTCGATGCGGCGCTGTGTGTACAAGGCTTCAAGCACCGTAAGACGCACGGCTTGCTCGAGTTCGAAGTTGTTCTCCGATGTCGCGCCCTCAGATACAACACGCCAGCGATCGCGCCGTCGTTTTTCATTCGTGGCGTCGTATTGTGCGCGCTTCTCCGGATTGGAGAGCACGTGGTAAGCCTCGGTTATTTCCCGAAAACGAGCCTCATTGCCCGTCTCGCGATTATCAGGGTGATAACGCTGCGCGAAGATTCGATAGACTCGATTGATAGTCTCCGGTTCAGCGGTGTCACTTACCTGAAGCACTTCGTAATAATCGGCTTCTCCATTCGCTCCCATGGGCATTCACCCTCCGCCCATATCATAACCCAAAAATAAATCTCCAAACCCACCTAACTTTTCGCTCGTAAAATGTCTCTATAACAATGATGACACGGTCTGAGTCGCCTGATGAACTGCTCGTAATCGAGGCGATTCTGGGCAATCTGGACGCGTTTGAAGAGCTGGTGGTGCGATACAGGCCCGCCGTAGTGCGGCTGGCGAGGACGATTGTCGGCTCGGATGATGCCGAAGACGTGGCGCAAGACTCGCTGCTGCTGGCTTTCAAGGCGCTGCCCGGCATCGAGGAGCCGCGCAAGTTTGCGGCGTGGTTGTCGGCGATAACGCGCCATCGAGCACTGCGATTCAGTAAGCAGTCGGGCAGGCGTGTGGCGCTGGACGAGGTGCTGCTCGAAAAGATCGAAGCACTCGCAAAGCCACTCGCCGACAAGGAGCGTGATGAGTCGATGATCAAAGCGCTCGACAGTCTGCCGGCTGATTACGCGATGCCATTGCGTCTGAGTTTTCTTGACGAGATGCCACTGGACCGCATCGCTGCGTTTATGGGAGTGCCATTATCGACAGTGAAGTGGCGCATTCATCATGGGAAGAAACTGTTGCGAGCGAAAGTTGAAGCAACGAACTAACGAGGAGAACAAGATGGAACAAGAAACAGTGAAACTGCTCAATGTGCTGCGACGAATAGCGCGCGCGGCCGGTTACGCTGGTTGGACCAAGGCAGGACCGGATGCGACACAGTTTTGCGTCGCGCAATACAACCGCGTACTCGCTCGGCTTAGTGAACTCGAGCCGGCAGTCAAACCGTTGTTCACGCCGTTGACTGAATCCACTTCGCCGGAAGTAACGCGCATGGCGGCGCGCGAGTTGCTCGCGTACTTTGAAGCTGACGAGCCGGAGTTTCCGTTTGCGCGTGAGTTTTATTTTCGCGGGCGTCGTCCACGCAGATGGCGCGGCCGGTGTGTACCGTTAACAGTTGGTTGTAAATAGCAGGGAGTACCTATGGAGCGAGAGAAAGAGTTAGTTAAGTTGATCAATGTCCTGCGACGCACGTCGCGCATGGCGTTGCAGTCAGAGTGGACCGGCGGTAAAGAAGATGCGGCTGCGTTTTGCACTGACCAGTACAATCGCGTGTTGACGCGTCTGAAGGAGCTCGACCCTGGTGTCGGCGTGATCTTCGAACCACTGCCGGCGGGCAGTTCGTTAACTGTCGTCGCGATGGCTTCGCGCCAACTCGCAGCGTATTACGAAGACGAGCTTGGGCCGGCCAGAGGTTTTGGACGCGGGTACGGATTTGCCTTTGACCCGAGTAAGTTTAAGGATTTTTGGGAGAAGTCTGCACGCGAGTTTGAGGATATTGGCGAGTTTGTTCGAGAAAGTATCGATGAGTGGCTGCGACAGAAGAAGGAGGCCACCAAAAAACAACAGTAGTATCCACAGATTACACAGATCTGTTTAAACAATCTGTGTAATCTGTGGATGGATTTAAAAGTTGCAGGGGCTGTTCAGGTTCTTCGACGGCACGGTGTCGCGAAATTTAACCGACTTTTTTCGCATCGCAGCCACCGCTGCTTCGACTTGTTCCGGCGTCATGGCCGTGTTGGCCTGGAAGAAAACCCAGTCGATGTCTTCCTGATACTGGCGCCGCTCGTTTGCTTTCAACATACCGTCACGGATGTACCAGAGATTGAAGTTAATCGACATCGTGTCTTCGGGATAATAGTTCCCACCATGCTCCGCGAATAGTTTGCCATCGCGGAAATACTTCACCTTCTGATCGAACACCTGAGTGATCAACGTATGCCAGCCGGCCTCACTGCCGTTCGTCGTCTGGAACACGTTGTCTTTCTTCCAATTTGGTTCCGGGCTGAACGTCTCCCACGTCGTTGAATAGAGCGTTGGACCATCGATGCCCCAGCCGCCGTTCGGTAAGTATTCCCAATCCAACTCGCTGTAGTCCGGATCCATCGGCGCCTTCAACGGGCTGATCGTGTAGAAGCTTTGCACGACCTGATCGCCATCGGGGCCGGAAGCCGGCGCATCATTGAAACGAACTCGCGCGGCATAAGTGCCCTCGAGATATTTGCGTTGATGACAAAGCTGAGCCTGGGTCGTATTCGCGGCGGTGCCGTCAGTCGTAGCGGTCATGCGCACGATCCAGTTGCTGGCGCCATCTTTCAGAGTTGATACACTCTGGTCCGGCCACGTCGCGCCCGGTACGCCCGGCCAACCCGCTTCAGTGCGAATGATCCAGCCATTTTGTTTCATCTGTTGTTTGTCGGTGTAGCTGAAGTCGTCAAACAGCACCGCCGCCGGCGCCGCGGCTTGCAGGGTCAGCAGGGAACTCGCGATCAGAAGTGTCAAAACAACTGCTGCGACTAGCGTCTTTTTCATCAGCGGTCCAATCCTCTCTTTTGACGTACGTCCGATAGTGTTTACTATAAATCCGATTCAGAGAAGGGGACCAGCGCCAAAGGCGCGGAATATAGTAGCCAGGGGCAAGCGCTGAGCGGAGCGAAGCGCGTCGCCCCTGGTTAAAAGAATCAATTTAAGGGAGCACTGAAAGTGCGAAATATATGGACGTATTTATTCCGCTCTTTCAGAGCTTCCTTGTCATTTGTTTTCTTATCCAGGGGCGACGCGCTTCGCTCTGCTCAGCGCTTGCCCCTGGCTATCATCTTTCGCGCCTTTGGCGCTGCGTAAAAGCGCCTTTGCATTGCGTAACTGAATTCCAACTTTTAGGCAAGCCGACCCAGGGAACAGCAGATGACAGATACTTCATTAACGCGAACCGCGTTCCTTTTCGATCTTGACGGAACCCTCGTCGATAGCGTCTATCAACACGTACTCGCATGGCGCGAGGCGCTCGAGGCCGGCGGGATTCATCTTGCGGTGTGGCGTATTCATCGCCAGATCGGTATGAGCGGAGGGCTCTTCGTCAACGCCCTGGCGCGCGAGATGGGACGCAGCCTTTCCGCAGAAGAGGCCGAGCGAATTCATCAGGTGCACAGCGAAGCATTCAACCGTTATTCGTCGCAGGTTAGGCCACTTCCGGGCGCGACGGAGTTGTTGTCGTATCTCACCGCGCAGAATGTTCCCTGGGCCATCGCTACGAGTGGGCGACTCGAAAGTGCGAGTCTGACACTTCGTCTGCTGGGAATTGATCCTGACGTTCCGATCATCACTCGCGACATGGTCCAACATGCTAAGCCCGATCCGGATCTGTTCCTCGCGGCGGCTGAAAAGCTCGGCGTTGACATTAGTGATTCCGTTGTAGTCGGCGACAGCATCTGGGATCTACTCGCGGCACGACGCGCTCGCGCATTAGGTGTAGGACTACTTGCCGGCGGTTACGGTCGCGAAGAGCTGGAGCGTGCCGGCGCTTACAGGGTCTACAATGATCCAGCGGATCTGTTGCGACATCTTGATGAGGTTGGCGTGCGCAGTGCTGAGTAAAATTGAGGAGGCGAGGTGACGTTGCATATCGGGTTTGATGCACACTCAATCGGAACCGGATTGGGTGGGAATGAGACGTACGCCAGTAATCTGATCGAGGCACTGGCGGAAGTCGATACTCAAAATCGCTACACCCTTTATGTAACACGGCAGGAGGCAATCGATCGCTACGCTCATCGCTGGCCCAATGTGACGGTCAGGAAAACACTGCCGCACACGCCGCTGATACGAATCCCGCTGACGCTCGCGGCCGAGCTGCGTCGCCGGCCGATTGATATCCTGCACGTTCAATATACCGCACCGCCGCTGGCGCCATGCGATACGGTGGTGATGATTCACGATCTCTCATTCGAGCACATTCCGGAGACGTTCAAGCGCCGTAGTTGGATGCAAATGCGACTCACGGTACGCCGTACGGCTCGCTCTGCTTCTCATATCCTGACTGACTCGGAGTACTCGCGGCAGGACATTCTGCGCACGTATCGTTTGCCGCCCGAGCGAGTCACTACGACGCCGCTCGCCGCATCTTCGCGGTTCAAGCCAGTGCATGACCCTGAAGTATTGGCCAGGTACAGAATCTCCGGCGATTACATTCTGGCGGTGGGGTCGATCCAGCCGCGCAAGAACATTGCGCGTTTGATTCGTGGCTATACGCGGATGCTGTCGCAACACAGCGACAACGCACCGAGCCTCGTGATAGTAGGGAAACGTGCCTGGCTCTTTGAAGACACGATCAGGGCCGCTGCGGTCAGCTCTGCGAATGACAAAATTTTATTCACCGGTTATGTGCCGGAGAGTGATCTGGCGGCGTTGTATACGGGCGCTCTTTGCTTCGCGTATCCGTCGTATTTCGAGGGCTTCGGAATTCCTCTCCTCGAAGCGATGCGCTGCGGCACGCCCACGATAACTTCAGATCGAACGTGCTTTCCTGAAGTGGTCGGCGACGCAAGTTTGATAATTGATCCATTTGATGAGGAGTCAATCGCGGCCGGCTTGTGGCGAATGATCTCGGACGCCGCACTTCGCGAACAACTACGCAGCCGCGGTTTCGTGCAGTCGAGTTTATTCGACTGGCGCGACACCGCGCGTCTCACGTTGGACGTGTACGAAGAAGTGTTTCACGCAAAGGCGCAAAGGAAGACACAAAGGCGCAAAAGTTAACTCTTTGTGCCTTTGCGTCCTGACTTTGCGCCTTTGCGTGAAATCTCTTACTTGAACGGATGACACAAATTTTCGCTGATTGGCGTGCGCCTGAACACTGGATGCGCATCACCACCATCGACATGCACACCGGCGGTGAGCCGCTGCGTGTCGTCGTTGATGGTCTACCGCTGATCGAGGGTCGCAATGTGCTGGAGAAGCGACGTTATTTTCGCGAGCACTACGATCACCTGCGCACTGGGCTCATGTGGGAGCCGCGCGGCCATGCGGATATGTATGGCGCTGTCATCACGCCGTCCGCTGATGCTGACTTCGACGTGTTCTTCATTCACAACGAAGGCTACAGCACGATGTGCGGTCACGCGATCATCGCGCTGGCGAAGCTTGCCGTCGAAACTAAGCTCGTTAGTAAAAACAAAATCACGATCAATGTTCCGGCGGGCAGGATTCTGGCCAGGGCTACGGTGGTGAACGGCGAAATCGTTGAGACATCGTTTCAGAACGTTCCGTCGTTTGTTTACCTTCGCCAGCAGCAGGTTGAGGTCGCAGGTATTGGTCCGGTGGAGTTTGATGTTGCTTACGGCGGCGCGTTCTATGCGTTCGTTAATAACGCGTTGAAACTCGAGCCCGCGAATTTCAATCGCCTCATCGAACATGGACGGCTGATCAAGCAGGCGGTGATGGCGAAGTTTCCGATCAAACACCCGTTCGAAGACGACTTGAGTTTCCTTTACGGGACGATCTTCATCGGCCCCGCAAGCAATCCTGCGCATCACAGTCGCAACGTCTGCATCTTCGCTGACGGCGAACTCGATCGCTCCGCAACCGGAAGCGGCGTGAGCGCCCGCGCCGCACTGCACTTCGCCGCCGGCGAGATCGGTCTTAACGAACGCATTACCATCGAAAGCATCCTCGGCACCACAATGTCAGTTCAGGTAGCGGGCGTCACAACCTTTGGCCCATACGACGCCATCATCCCCGAAGTCAGCGGCACCGCCTCAATCATCGGTCGCAACGAGTTCTACTTCGACCCCGACGACCCACTGCGCACTGGTTTCATCTTTCGATAATCCGGCTTTGCACAAAATCGAGGATGCCACGGGCTTGTCCCGTGGAATTTCACTATAGTCGCTACACTGATGATCTTAAGCAGTAAGACTCGATGCCACGGCCTTGGGCCGTGGAGGGTTCACGTTATCAGCTAAATAGCAGCAAACGTGAAACTCCACGGGGCAAGCCCGTGGCATCTAGAGTCTTGGGTTTTGGTTGCTGTTTAGGAACAATCATGAAATTCCACGGGACAAGCCCGTGGCATCTTCAATGATCTGGTCTAGGAGTGGCATTAGTATCCTCGCGAAGCCTGCTATTATGGACCGTATGCAGTGTCCACGATGCAAGAGTGAACGGATTCAGCGCGATTACGATGATGCCGTCTTTTTCCTCAGAGTGGTGGGGATGCAGAAACTGCTGTGCAACAACTGCGGGCTCGTTTTCAAAGCATTCGATCCGAAGGGAACGCACCGGCGCAGGCCGGCTGAGAGGGACAAACCCGCGCGGAATCGTCGTCGCGCGCCACGTTTCCCTGCGCATCTCCCGACTGCCATTTCACTGATTGAGAGCAACGTGCAGGTCGGCAAAGCTTCATATTCGGCGCCTTCTCGAGGGCACTGTGAAACGATCGGCAAGTTTGGCATGCGCCTTTCGCTCGCCGGCACGCGTTTCCCGGAAGCGGAGTTGTCGCAGATCGGGCGCATGCTGTTTGTGAAGATAGATTTGCCGGAGGGACCGATCGAAGCGGTAGTCACCATTGTAGGCTCTGATCGTGCGGGTGAGGGCCCGAAGAGGAAATGGCAACTGGGCGTCAAGATCCACCAAATGTCCGAGCCGGATCGCGAGCGACTCGCGTCCTACCTGGAGAAACGCGGCGCCAGCGAGCCGATCGCGATTGTGGAATAAGGTTTAACGCAGAGATCGCAAAGCTATGCAGAGGGCCGCAGAGTGGCCCGCTTTGTTTTTTCCGCGCGGGTCACGCAAAATGCCCTCATGTCACCCAAATCTACAAACCACCTCATTCTGGTGCTTGCCCTTGCCCTGTCGTGTTTTCAGTGTGGTAATGGCGAGCTGCCCCCGAAAGCGCCGGCAAACGGCCCGCCGGCAAAGTATGGCTATCAAATCGTCAATATCTGGCCGCACGACAGCAACGCTTTCACGCAGGGACTAATCCTAATGGATAGCAAACTGCTCGAAAGCACGGGGGAAGAAGGCAGATCCAGCCTGCGCCAGGTTGAGCTCGAGACGGGCAAAGTCCTTAAAAAAGTCGACGTGCCTGTGCCGTACTTCGCGGAAGGCATCGCTATGCTGAACGGGAAAGTCTACCAACTTACCTGGCAGCATCACATTGGGTTTATCTACGATGCGCAGACGTTCGAACGCACGGGGCAGTTTAATTACGACGGTGAGGGTTGGGGACTCGCGACTGACGGGCAGTCGTTGATACTGAGCGACGGTTCGAGTCGCATCAGGTTTATCAACCCGGCTGATTTTAAAGTGACGAAGACGATCACGGTACGTGACGGCCAACACGAGATCGATCAATTGAACGAACTCGAATACGTGAACGGCGAGATTTACGCAAACGTCTGGCACGACAACCGGATCGCAGTAATCGATCCGCAGAACGGTCACGTCAATGCGTGGATCGACCTGAACGGCTTGATGCCGCCGGAGGATCTCCAGGATCAGGAAGCCGTGCTGAATGGCATCGCTTACGATCAGGCGAACAACAAGCTCTTCGTGACCGGCAAACTCTGGCCGCGACTATTTGAGATCAGAGTGAAGAAATAACTCTGCGGCCCTCTGCGTATCTCTGCGTCCTCGGCGTTGATAAGCGCCATTAAACGCAGAGATCGCAGAGATACGCAGAGGGCCGCAGAGAAGTACGATGAACTTTCTAACTTACTTCCGAGCATTTTCTTACGCCATGATTGGCGTGGCTATGCTGGCGCTAGTTCTCGCTGGAGGACTGAGTCCGCTGCTGGCCATCGTGTTTCTCGGCGTGATGATCGGAAGCTGGCTGCTCGAAAACACGAAGTGGCAACTTCCCGAACGTTACGGACTCGGAATCGTTCTGCTCTCAATCCCGCTATTTTACGCCGACTGGCATTATCAGAAAGCGATGGGCGAACCGGCCGAACGACTCGGCGTCACCGCGTTGGCCCACCTGATCGTTTTTCTATCGGCGGTAAAACTCCTGCAAGTGAAGAAAGATCGCGATTGGGTTTTTCTCTACCTGATCTCGTTTTTTGAAATGCTGCTCGCCGCGGGCCTCAGTTTTAGCCCGGTGTTTCTCGGCACGCTCACGCTTTACCTGTTGTGTGGTCTGTCAGCGGTCACTGCTTTTGAGATTCAGAAGGCGCGACGTTCGATCCCTTTCGCTGAGACTCGTCTGCTCGTGCCTCCCGATTCAAGAGTCTTCAGGAAGTCAGGACGATGGTCGTGGTGGAGCACTGAAGCCGCGCGACTTCCACTCGTTGCGGTCGGATTGTTGTTACTGATCTTCTTACTGGCGTTGCCGCTGTTTCTGATCGCGCCAAGGTCAGGCGCTGCCGCACTCACGCGCAGCGGCGGCGGTTTGTCAAACTTCATCGGCTTCTCTGAAAACGTTACGCTCGGCCAGATCGGCACACTCAAGCGCGACGATGGCATCGTGATGCGCGTGCGTATCGAAGACAATCAACCGCCACGCGATCCACGCTGGCGCGGCGTCGCACTCGATGAGTTCACCGGCGTTGGTTGGAAGAAGTCGGCTCAGGCGCGACAAATAGAGGCGGTAAACGAGCGCGGCGGTCTCTTTCAGTTTGGCACCACTGAAGCGCTTCATCGTCTCACTACCCAAACGTTTTTTCTCGAACCGCTCGAGTCGCCGGTGTTGTTTGCCGCGCCGCGTATAGTTGCGCTCCAGGGTGATCTGCCGTTTGTGCGCGTTGATGCGGAAGGCTCCGTGCAGTCGCGCCGTCACGATTTTGAACGGCTCATCTACAAAGTTATCTCCGACACGAGCGAGCCGCGCATGGACGTGTTGCGCAACGACAATCGCCCGTTACCGGTCTCTTATTATCGTTACCTGCAACTGCCCGAGAATCTCGATCCGCGCATCGACCGGCTCGCGACGCAGATCATCCTCGAGGCAAACGCGAGCAATCGTTACGACGCCGCGAAAGCGATCGAATCGTATCTGCAACGCGAGTTCGGCTATTCACTCGAGATGAAAGCGAGTGGTCCGGATCCGCTCGCGGATTTTCTTTTCAACGTGCGCACCGGTCATTGCGAGTATTTCTCGACCGCGATGACGGTCCTGCTGCGCACGCACGGAATCCCGGCGCGTGTCGTGAATGGATTTTTGCCGGGCGAGTACAACGAAGCGGCGGGCGCGTACACAGTCAGACAAAGCGATGCGCATTCATGGGTCGAAGTTTACTTTCCGGAGACGCGTTCGTGGGTGACGTTTGATCCAACACCTTCGGCGGGACGCGTCGAGCCGGTGCACACAGGCATCACGGCGCAGTTGCAAAAGTACGCGGAAGCGTTGGAGCTGCTGTGGTTTCAATATGTGGTTGGTTACGACAAGCAGGAGCAACGCTCGCTGGCGACGTCGTTGCACAACCAGGTTTTTGACTACACGCGCACGATTTCAAACGTGCTGGCAACTTTGCAAAGGTATTTGACGAGCAAGGTGGCCCTGGGCGGGCTCGCAGTGCTTGGCGTCGCGCTGTTAGTGGTCCTGGTGGTTTTTGGCAAACGAATCCTGCGTTGGACACGCACCGGGCGCGTTCGTTCAGAAGTAGAAGGAAGAGCTTACTCGCGCGTCCAGTTTTACGAGCGATTAGTTTCGTTGCTGGAGCAGCGCGGCCTCGAGCGCGACAAACATTTAACGCCGCTCGAGTTTGCAAACACACTTAATTCGAGCGAAGCGATGCTGATCACGCGTGCTTACAACCGCGTGCGGTTTGGCAGCGAGCGCCTCTCGCCCAAAGAAAGGAAAGAGATCGAAAAAGCTCTGTCGGTGTTGGAAGCCGCGGATGCACGCAGATAAACGCGGATTATGAAGAAGGTTGGATTTATCAGTCTGGGATGCCCGAAGAACCTCGTGGATAGCGAGGTGATGATGGGCCAGCTCAAGCAAAATGGTTATCAGATCACTGCCGATGCCGCCGATGCGGAGACGGTGGTGGTGAATACGTGTGGTTTTATCGACTCAGCCAAGCAGGAATCGATCGACACGATCCTCGAAGCCGCGCAACTTAAAACGAACGGCCAGGCGAAACGACTCATCGTTGCCGGCTGCCTTGTCGAGCGTTACCGCGACGAGTTGAAAGCGGAAATTCCCGAGGTGGATGCTTTCATCGGCACTAACCAGATCAACGACATCCTTGCCGTTTGCGATCCAAAAGTTAACACTCGTTCGCTTCCGGTCGTGCCGCTTGGCAATCAGAGCGCGACTTATCTCTACGACGAATCGACGCCGCGCGTGCTCGCAACACCGTCACACTACGCGTTCGTGAAGATTGCTGAAGGTTGTGATCGTCCGTGTGCTTTCTGTTTCATTCCGCAGATGCGCGGGCATTTTCGTAGTCGTCGCTTTGGTTCGATCATCGCTGAAGCGCATCAACTCGCCGAAGAAGGTGTGAAAGAACTCATCCTCGTGGCCCAGGATTCGTCTCGCTACGGTGAAGATCTAGGCAAACAGGATGCACTCGCGCGTCTGCTTCGCGAACTCAGTCACGTGGACGGCATCGAATGGGTGCGCGTGATGTACACCTATCCGACGCACATCAGCGATGCGTTTCTCGACGTGCTTGCCGAAGAGCCGAAGGCAGTGAAGTATCTCGACATGCCTTTGCAGCACGCGTCGCAAAATGTTTTGAAACTGATGAAACGTGGCGGCAATCGCCAGAGCCTTGAGCGACTGATCGAGCGTGTCAGACGACGCGTTCCGGGCATCGCGGTGCGTACGACTTTCATTTCGGGATTTCCGGGTGAAACTGAGAACGACTTCGATGAGTTGATGAGTTTCATCAGGAACGTTGAATTCGATCGCGTCGGTGTTTTCACTTACTCTGATGAAGAAGGGACGCCCGCGTTCGAGCTGTCTGACAAAGTTCAGCATCGCACGGCGGTGCGGCGGCGCAATGCGTTGATGAAAGCGCAGGCAAAGATCTCGCGACGTAAGAACAAGGCTCGTGTAGGTGATGTGGTCCAGGTGCTGTTCGAAGGTGAGTCGAAAGAGAGCGAACTATTGTGGCAGGGACGAATGGAGACGCAGGCGCCTGACATCGATGGTTGTGTGCTGATCAATGATGTTCCTGATGGCGTTCTACCAAACATGGGAGATCTTGTGAATGTCGAGATCACTGAGGGACACGAGTACGATCTGATTGGGAGAATTTGCGCACACGGATAAACGCCGATTGAAAACCACGGATTATCTTGCGCTGGCGATTGCGACCTGCGGCGTTGGGTATATGCCAATAGCTCCGGGGACGTTCGGATCGTTGGTGGGGGTTGGGCTCTTCCTGCTGCTCCCCCCGGTTGCGATACCAATGTCGATCATGGTGGTCACGTTTGCTGGGATCTGGGCGGGTTCACGAACTGAAGAGCTTTCGGGCCGCAAAGATCCGGGCAAGATCGTCGTGGATGAAGTCGCCGGCCAGTTGACCGCCCTCCTACCCCTCGCGTTTGTAAAGTGGTCCATGACAGCGATCATGGTTTCGTTTATTCTTTTCCGCTTTTTCGACATCGTTAAGCCCTATCCTGCAAACAGACTTCAAGAGCTTAAAGGCGGCGTCGGCGTTATGTGTGACGATCTTGTCGCCGGCGTGTATGCCGCGATCATCGTGGGGGTGCTAGTTTATGGAACGCAAAGAGTCAATTGGTAAAGACGCAACCAGCAAAGAGACGCTCGAAGATTTGGAAGAGAACGAAGCGACAATAAGCGATGAGGCGGATGATACTAACCTGCCGAGTCCCGATGGTTCTTTTGATGAACCAGACGAGTTGGAGGACGCCGATCCGGTGTAACTCAGGCTTCCGGAGTTTCCTCCTCACTGGATCCACCGATCCATCCGCGGCGTTTGAAGAACAACAACATCCCTACCGCTACGCAGATCATGATCGCCCAGGTAGCGTAATACCCGTACCGCGAATGAAGCTCCGGCATGTTCTCGAAGTTCATGCCATACACCCCCGCGATAAAAGTCAGCGGAAGCATGACCGCGGAGAAGATCGTCAACACCTTCATGATTTCGTTGAGCCGGTTTGAGACTACCGACAAGTAGGCTTCGAGCGAACCACTGATCAAGTCGCGATAACTCTCCGCCAGATCGACCACGCGCACGAGATGGTCGTAAACGTCGCGATAAAACGGGCGCATCTCTTCGGGTATCAACCCAAACTCACCGCGACTCATGCGATGAAGAATGTCCATCTGTTTGCCGGAGATGCGGCGCAGGCGCAACACACTGCGCTTCAGATCCATGATCTGCGAAAGAATCTCGTTGTTGGGACGCTTCAGCGTGAAGATATCGTCTTCGAGACGATCGATGCGATCGTCGAAGCTGTCGAGCACCGGCGAATAAAAGTCAACAACCTGGTCCAGGATCTGGTGCAGCAGAAACGCAGTGCCACGCTGGCAGGCGACTGGTGTGGTGCGTAATTGTTGCTTGACGTTGTTGATGCTGCGAAACATCTCGTGGTGATAAGTGATGACGTAATTGCGCCCGAGAAATCCGTCGAGCTCGATGGTATTGAATTTTTCCGGGCTGATGTCGGCTGTTACACCGTGCACGATGAAGTAGATGTAATCCTCAAACTCCTCGACCTTTGGATAGTGTCGATTCTCGCGACAATCTTCGACGGTCAACGGATGAAACTGAAAGACATCGAGCAACACTCGTTCATCCGCTTCTGTCGGCTGCTCCATGTCGACCCAGATCACCGCAGACTCATCCTTCAGTAACTCGGGAAGATCTGCCGCGGTAAAGTTTTCTTGAATCTTCGGAATGCCCTTGCGATAGACGAGAATCTCCATGCGTGGCCCCTTTTGTGCCTTTTTGCGGCACAACTGTTAACATACCGGGCTTTTACTGGCAAGCAACTATGACGACAAAAATTTTCGTGGCGGATGACGTTAGCGAGAGTGGTCTCGGACCATTGCGCTCGGCGGGGTTCAGTGTTGAAAAACGACCCGGACTCAAGCCGCCCGAATTGCTCGACGCGCTCAACGGTTGCGAAGGACTGATCGTTCGCAGTGAAACGAAAGTTACCGCGGATATTCTCGACGCCGCCAACACGTTGCGCGTCATCGGACGTGCCGGAGTCGGCGTTGACAACATCGACGTGCCGGCAGCGACGATTCGCGGTGTTGTCGTGATGAATGCGCCTGACGGCAACACGATCACGACTGCCGAACACACGGTCGCGATGCTCGTTTCATTGGCCCGCTCGATCCCGCAGGCGAGTAGCAGCCTGAAATCCGGTAGTTGGGATCGAAAGAAGTTCATCGGCGTCGAGTTGCAAGGCAAGACGCTCGGCATCGTGGGCCTTGGTCGCATCGGCCGCGTCGTCGCATCGCGTACGCGCGCGA
>JBKPJP010000165.1:0-7937 GCA_046730735.1 Acidobacteriota bacterium
ATGCTGCTCTTGAGATCCGTCAACGGTTCTGCTTCACCGCCACTCGTGCTCAGGAGATAGAGATTGTTTTGATTGTCCTTGCGATTCGAAGTGAACGCGATCCAGTTTCCGTCAGGCGACCATTTCGGATTGGTCGACGACTTGTCGCCGAAAGTGAGTTGAATGTTCTGCTTCGTTCCGAGATCGGCCATCCAGATCTGCGTGACAAACTCACTCTTATCGGCAGTCATCACCGTTTCGTTGACGGTATAGACCATCTTCTTTCCGTCAGGAGAAACTCGCGGTGAGCCCACCGCTTTGAACTTGAGTTGTAATTCCGGATCCCATGTTTGCGCGTTGGCGGTAATGACAAAAAGGACGACGAGGGTCAGAGCTTTGGCCAGGGGTTTCATAGCAGTTCTCCTGAGTTGGAATATCGAAGGTCCAGCACTTTTACTCGTGAGTGGCCGGAAAGTCAATAACATTGTAAGCTGCGAAATCGATGGACCGGATCTCATTAGCTGCCGTGCGGGACGCGCGCCGCGTGATCGCTGATTCCGCGATCCGAACTCCTCTCGTTCGACTTAATTTTTCGGATGCGCCGGCCGAAATCTACTTGAAATTGGAAAATCTACAACCGATCGGATCATTCAAGATTCGCGGCGCTGCGAATGCGATTTCTCACTTGCAACCGGACGAACTCGAGCGTGGCGTGGTGACGGCGTCGGCGGGCAACATGGCCCAGGGTGTCGCGTGGTGCGCGCGTAAGCTCGGCATCTCGTGCACCGTGATCGCGCCGTCGACGGCGCCGGATGCGAAGGTTAGTGCAGTTGAGCGTCTCGGTGGACGAGTGATCAAGGTTACGTTTGAAGAGTGGTGGAAGGCGTTTGAGCAACGATCTTTTTCGGGTGTTGAAGGAACGTTCATTCACGCCTTTGACGATCCTTTTGTGATGGCCGGCAACGGGACCATTGCGCTCGAGATCCTGGAAGATCTTAGTGACGTTGATGCAGTTGTAATCCCGTGGGGTGGCGGCGGACTTACGTGTGGGATCGCGTCGGTGTTACGTGAGTTGCGGCCGGCGTGCAAAGTGTTCACTGCGGAAGTCGCCACTGCGGCGCCGTTCGCTGCATCGCTCACTGCGGGTGTGCCGGCTTTCGTTGACTACCAACCTTCATGGGTCGACGGCATCGGCTCGAAAGGTGTCTTTCCGCAGATGTTCGAACGCGCGCGTGATTTGGTTGACGGCGCCCTCGTCGCAGAGCTTCCTTCAATCGGGAACGCGTTGCGATTAATGGCCCACCACAACAACATCATCGTCGAAGGCGCCGGCGCCTGTCCCGTCGCCTGCGCCCTCTCAGGCGACGCCGGTCGCGGCAAGATCGTCTGCATCATCTCCGGCGGCAACATCAACCCTACCAACCTCGCTCACATCCTGACGAACGATTTTTAACGAGCCACAAAAAAGCACAAAAAGCATATAAACAGGTTCGCGTGTTGTTCTTGTACGTGTCTTGTGTGCCTTTTTGTGGCACTTAGGAAATACGTTTGTGAAACAGCGGAGTGAGCATGAGGCGGACAGTTTTGAAAACGAGCAAGGGTTAGAGGGAAAGGAGTCAAAAAGATGTCAAGTAGATACGATCGTGATTATGACCGTGGTGCCCGGGACGATCGCCGTCGCTCCGAACAGGAGTATGGCGGTTCCTACGGTGAACGATCTGAAAGAATGTATGGATACGCCGGGGAGCCGGAGGCGGAAAAATATACGCGTCACCTCGGCAGCGATCGCAACAGATTCACTATGGGCAGCAGCGATGAGTATCGCAGGAACCGCGGTGAATATGGCGGTGGTGAATACCGTGGTAGTGAATATCGTGGTGGTCAGGATCGCGGCGGTCGCCAGGGATACTGGGGCGGTGGCTGGGAAAACGAACACGACGAACGCAGCCGTTACGGCAATCCCATCGGCGGCTCGGGCTTTGAGCGCGGTTACAACCAGTCGAGAACCGATTACTCGCAACAACAATACAACTATCCGAGCGGCTATCGCTCCGGACAAAGTTACGGCGGACGTGATTACGACTACGATCGCGATCGCTACGGGCGCGGCAGCCAGGGATACGGCAACGAAGACCGCGGCTGGTGGGATCGAGCGTCAGACGAAGTCGCGTCGTGGTTTGGTGACGAAGACGCCGAACGCAGACGCCGCATGGACGAACAGCGCGCAAATCGCCGCGGACGCGGCCCGAAAGGTTATCGCCGCTCCGATGAACGCATTAAAGAAGACGTCAACGATCGCTTGAGTGATGACTACTATATCGATGCTTCAGATGTCGAGGTAGCGGTACAAAACTCTGAAGTGACGCTGACTGGAACCGTGAAAAGTCGTAGTGACAAGCGACGAATTGAAGACATCGCAGAGTCTGTTTCCGGTGTGACCAACGTCGAGAATCGTCTGCGGGTCAAGCAGTATGATTACACGACCAGTGGATCGACGAGTATCACGGATACGTCGAGCACACCGGGAACGACGACGAGTTCCGCTGCAGCGAGTGGAGGCACAACAACAGCTTCACGCGGGCGCACTACTTAAATCCGTTTTCACGCAAAGGCGCGAAGAAAGACGCAAAGGCGCAAAGAAGGATCACACTCCTTTGCGCCTTTGCTCACTTTGCGGCTTTGCGTCAAAGTCTTTGCGTTGCCGCCGAAAGTGCGCGGGAGGCGAATCAAAGTGACGCTTGAACGCGCGATTGAACGCAGCCTCCGAACCATAACCGACTGACATCGCGACCTCAGCGACACTGTCGTTTGTGTTTTGCAGAATCTCCGCGCCGAGTTTCAGGCGCCATAGTGCGAGATAGGCCATCGGCGACTCACCAAGATAGTGTCGAAACCTTTCCGCAAGCCGGCTGCGAGATAGACCCACCTTCTTCGCCAACTCCGCAATGGTCCAGGGATGCGACGGCTCCTGGTGAAGCAGTGCGAGCGCATGGCCCACAATCGAATCGCGTGTACCCGCAAGCCAGCCGACTTCCCCTTCGGGCAGCTCGTTGATGTAACGACGTATTGTCTCCACAAACAAGAGTTCCGCGAGTTTCGCCTGGACCAGTTGACCGCCCGCATTCGCACCGTGTGGCTCGTCAACCGAGTAACGTATCGAACGCTCGAGCCACTGGTCCGACTCTCCTTTAACAACTCTCACTTTCAGTATCGGCGGTAACCCGGAGAGCAGAACGTTTCCAAGATGCCGTTCGCACGCCATGAAGCCGCAGACAAACTTCGTGATCTCCCCGCCCCCACCGAAGCGCGCCACTTTCAGTCCGTCACTCAGGTTCGCGCCAAAAGTTTGCAGTGAATCAACTGCTTCCGCTTGACCATCTCCGAGATCGTGATCGTCACCGTGTGGAAAGACGACGATGTCGCCTGCGTTCAACTCAACACGCCGGCCGTCGGGAAGCTGCGCGTATGCGTGGCCCTCAGTGAGAAAGTGATAAACGATCACCTGTCCTGCATCGGGAGAAAGGTATTGGGCCAGTGTCTTTGGACGCGTAGTCACACACCACGGCGACGAAAACTCGCCGTGGAAGAATAAAACTCCCTCGAGCTTAACGACGCGCAACACTTCCGAAAGTACATCCATCAGCCATTTCTCTCACTTCGGGCTTTTGGGCCAAGAATACGGGACGATTAATCAAGCGTTCAAGACCCGTTCTCCACATCTTATGCGCGTTCGTAATCAGGCGGACCTTGAAAGGACGAAAATCATGTACTCGATAACCAATCTCAATAAGCTGGCCCACGTGGCCGAGCTTGTACCCGAAACAATGCAGGCGTTCAAAGACTGGGACAAACTAGCTCTGGCTGACGGCGCCATTCCGAAGAAATACAAGGAGCTGATGGCGATCGCCGTGGCGCTGAGCACGCAGTGTCCATACTGCATCGAAGTACATCGTCAGCAGGCAGTGGACGCAGGTGCAACCGAGACGGAGTTAGCGGAGACTATTCATGTCGCCGCGGCGCTGCGAGCCGGTGGTGCAATTACACACGGGACGCACCTGCTGTAAGCTCTCTGCGGCCTCTGCGGCCCTCTGCGTTCTCTGCGCTAAGATCGCTTTTTATCGCCGAGAACACAGAGATACGCAGAGGGCCGCGGAGTTTTGCCCGTTGCGTGGGCTGAGCTACAATGTCCGGCGCTTCGAAAGAGCCCAGGACTCCCCCGGATTGATGCGTTGTCATTCCCCGCACGCAAAAGAATCGGTCGCTATGAGATCTGCTCCCAACTTGGCGCGGGTGGAATGGGTGAGGTTTACCTCGCAAACGACACGAAACTCGATCGCAAAGTCGCACTGAAAGTCCTGCCCTCCGAAGTCGGTGACGATACCGGCGATCGCGTGCGGCGCTTTGTACAGGAAGCTAAATCCGCGTCGGCGCTCAATCATCCAAACATCCTTACCATCTACGAAATCGACGAGGTTGATTCGGAACAGTTCATCGCAACCGAGTTCATCGACGGCGACACACTGCGTAATCGAATCAGTCAAGGCGCATTAACCCCGGGCGAAGCGCTCGATATCGGCATTCAGGTCGCGAGTGCGCTTTCTGCGACCCACAGCGTCGGCATCATTCATCGCGATATCAAGCCTGACAACATCATGCTGCGTCATGATGGCATCGTGAAGGTGCTCGACTTCGGACTCGCCAAACTCAGCAACCGCGACCGGCAAACGGTAGAAACCGATTCGCTCGCGCCCACCGAGAAGTTTGTCAACACGGCCGTGGGCATGGTGCTCGGGACCGCGCAATACATGTCGCCCGAACAGGCGCGGGGTTTGGAAGTCGACGCGCGTACAGACATCTGGAGTCTCGGCTGTGTGCTTTACGAAATGATTTCCGGCAAGCAGCCGTTTTCTGGTCCGACAACAATGGACGTGATGTCGGGGATACTGAATCACGATCCCGAATCGCTGTTGCCGCACTTGCCCGATGGACCACGTGAGCTCGATCGCGTCATCTCGCGCGCGATGCGCAAGGATCGTGAAGAGCGTTACCAGACGATCAAAGATTTTTTGATCGATCTGAAGGATCTCAAGCGAGAACTGGAAACGCCGTCACAGCGGTATCGCGCGTCCAGATCATTGGGCGCAATGGCGCCTGAGTCTGTGCCGGAGAAGTCGATCGCGGTCCTTTATTTCGAAAACATGAGCTCGGAAAAGGACACCGACTACTTCTGCGCCGGCATGACGGAAGACATCATTACCGACCTCTCGAAGATCCAGGAGTTGAAGGTCGTCTCGCGCACCGACGTGCTTCCCTTCCGCAACAAAGAAGTGAACACACGTCACGTCGGCGACGCACTGCGGGTGAATTACATACTCGACGGCAGCGTTCGCAAGTCCGGTAATCGCATTCGTATAACTGCACAACTCGTCAGCGTGCGCGATGGTTATCACCTCTGGGCCGAACGTTTCGATCGCCAGGTTGAAGACATATTCGATCTGCAGAACGAAGTCTCGCAAAAGATAGTTGATGCGTTGAAGGTGTCGCTCACTGAGGCTGAACGACAACTGCTCGCGCAAAAACCGACCGACGATCTGCGCGCTTACGATTTCTACATGCGCGGCCGCGAATTGTTGTATCTCAAAGGCAGGCGAAACACTGAAAGCGCGATCAAGATGTTTGAGAATGCGGTCGCAATCGACTCGCGCTTTGCGAACGCGTTCGCGGGACTGGCTGAGGCCTATTCGACGATGTACGAGTGGTACGACGGCAACTCCACGTGGCTCAGTAAAGCGATCGAAACGAATCAGAAAGCCATCGAGCTGGACCCGGCGTGCCTCGGAGCCAAGTACGGAATCGCGATGGTCTATTTCCATCACCGCCGTTTTTCCGAATCGAAACGCACGATCGAAGAGATCCTCAAGGAGAATGCTGAGTTTTATCCCGGACATCTGCGTTTGGGAATGATCGCCGAACTTTCAAACGATCTCGAGGCGGCGCTCAAACATTATCAGCGCGCGGCGGAACTCAAACCGTACGACGAAGAGGCGTTTATCTTTCTCACCGGCATGCACAAGCGGCGCGGCGACATCACCGCCGCCGAACACGCGGCTTTGAAGGTGATCGAGATCACGTCGCGAAAACTCGAAGCGAGTCTCGACGACATCATCGTGATGAGTCGACTGGCGGAGGCGTATGCACGGTTCGGCAGCCGCGAAGAAGCAAACGCGACGCTGAAACGCGTGCTCGAGTTGGAGCCAAATGATGGGCTGGCTGTATACAATTGCGCCTGCGCTTACGCGTTAATGGGTGAGAAGAACGCGTCGCTGATTCTGCTGCGGCGCGCTTTTGACAGCGGATTTAGAACCGTCGCGCACTGGGCGCGAGCTGACAATGCGTTCGACGCCATGCGCGGCGATGATGATTTTCAAAAGGTACTAATTGAAATGCAGTGACAAGGAGAATATAAATGCCAAAATACGTTATCGAACGAGTTGTGCCGGGTGCGAGCAAGATGACGCCGGCGGAGTTGAAGACGATGTCGCAGCGTTCATGCAATGTGCTGAACGAGATGGGACCGCAGATTCAGTGGGTCCAGAGTTACGTCACTGACAACAAGATCTATTGCATTTACATCGCGCCGAATGAAGAGCTGATTCAGGAGCACGCGCGGCTCGGCGGATTCCCTGCGAATCACGTCGCGCAAGTCAAAACGCTTATCGATCCAACTACTTCTGAGGAATGAGATGGACCTTCGCTCAATTCAGAAGCCACTGAAAGATAAGTATCGCAGTGAGCCGGGTAGTTCGCGTATCACGCTCAAAGCGCACAGCGATCAAACGGACACGCCGATTGCGTGCTCAGTGGAAGTGGGTCAGAAGATTTTCGAAGCACAGGCGCACAGCGGTGTCGGTGGTCCAGGCACCGCCGCCTGTTCCGGCGATCTCCTGCTCGGTGCGCTCGCAGCTTGTGCTCAACTTACGTGTCAACTCGTCGCGACCGCGATGGGCATACCATTCGAGCACATTCGCGTCGAAGTTGAAGGCGAGATGGATCTGAGCGGAACGCTTGGAATCTCAAAGGAAGTGCCTGTTGGTTTTCAGGATATTCATGCGAAATTCGACATCGACGCCCCCGGGGCAACGGCCGAACAGTTGGCCGCGTTGAAAGACAAGACGGAGCAGTACTGTGTGGTGATGCAGACGCTTTTGCAGCCGCCACGAATTAGAACCAGTTGGATAAATGGTGAGTAAGGTCTCAAAGTTAAAGATCGACTTCCGACTGCCGGCGCTTGCGGAAGCCACCGAGTGGCTCAATTCCAAAACCAGCGCACAACAAGTAAAAGGGCACCCGACACTCGTTCACTTTTGGTCCATCAGTTCGGAAACAGCAAAAACAAGCCTCGCCCAGGTTGCGGAGTTGCGCGACCAGCGCCGGCGTGAAGGGCTGCGTGTCGTCGCTGTACACGTGCCGCAATCCGAAGCGGAAAAGAATCCGCGCGCCGTGCGCGACGCGATCGCGCGGCTCAATCTCACCGAACCTTGCGCACTCGACAACAATCTGAAGATCGGTCGCGGATTGGAAGAACTGCCCGTTTACTTCCTGCTTGATCCGGAGGGTGCGACTCGCAGTTTCTCAACTGATCTGGATGCAATCGAAGATCAGTTGGACCAGATGTTCGTTGAGTTGAGAAGCCAGAATCCGTTTTGTGCGCCGTGTGAGTTGTTCCTGAACAAAGAGGCGATGTTTTGTGCCAACTGTGGCTCGCCGTTGACGCTGCCCGGCCCGGGACCGCACCCGTATTATGAAGATCACTTCAACTCGGCGTTGCCTACCATTCGCCTGGCCAAACCCGATCCACTGATCGGTCACAGGATCGAGGGCAAGTACGAACTTCTTGCTCGACTCGGTGAGGGTGGTATGAGTGTGGTTTATCGCGCACGTCGCGTACACATCGGCGA
>JBKPJP010000166.1:0-3786 GCA_046730735.1 Acidobacteriota bacterium
CGGCGTGATGAATCTCAAGACCGGTCAGGAAAAGAATTACTGGATCGGCGCGCAGTCACTTTACGGCAACCCCGCGAGCGATCTGATCTATCGCATGCAGCGCGTGTCGCCGATGGCCACGTCGCCGCACGACCCCGAAGTGCTTTACTACGGCTCGCAATACGTGCATCGCACGCGCGACAAAGGTGTGACGTGGGAACGCATCTCGCCCGATCTGACGGCGCATCCTGATTGTTGCCAGGGCGTCAGTGGCGAGCCGATTACGCGCGACGTCACGGGCGAGGAGTTTTACAGCACGTTGTATGCGATCACGGAATCGCCGCTCCAAAAGGGGGTGATCTGGACCGGCTCGAACGACGGACCTTTCTACGTTACTCGCGATAACGGGAAGAAATGGATCAACGTGACACCGAAAGATCTGCCGCCTGGCGGGCGTGTGCAATATATCGAAGCTTCACCGCATCGCAAGGGTTCGGCGTATTACGCGGTCTATCGCTGGCTGCTCGGCGACTATCAACCTTACATCTACTTCACGAACGACTACGGCAACACCTGGACCAGGCTCACCAGCGGCAAGAACGGTATTCCGGAAGATTGGCCCACGCGCGTCGTGCGCGAAGATCCCGACCGCGAAGGACTGCTCTACGCGGGCACGGAGTTTGGAATGTTTATTTCATTTGACAATGGTGCGCATTGGCAGTCGTTTCAGTTGAACTTGCCGAACGTTCCCGTGTCGGACATAAAAGTGCATCACAAGGATCTGATTGTTTCCACGCAGGGGCGCGCGATCTGGATTCTCGACAACATCACTTCACTTCATCAACTCTCTTCGCGAGTGAAGAGTTCGGATGTATACCTCTTTAAGCCGCGTGACGGATACCGTACTAGAGTAAGTCCGACGGTTCTTGGACCAGTTGTTGATTACTATTTGCCGTCTGTTCCAACGCAGCCGGTGATTGTTGAGGTGCTCGATAACAAAGGAAATGTTCTCAACACCTACAACAGCGAAACCCCTGCGGCGCGTCCCGGTCGTGGGGGCGGTCCTGAATCTCAAATGGATCCGGATGCCGGACCAGCCCGTCGCGCCACGCCGCCACCGCGTGTGACCAAAACCGCAGGCATGAATCGTTTCGCCTGGGATGTGCGAAATCAGCAGGGCGTTACGCTTCCGCCGGGCCAGTATCAAGTGCGATTGAAGACTGGAAGTCTAACTCTCACGCAGCCACTCACTGTCTTGATCGATCCGCGAGTGGCTGCCGATGGCGTTACCGTCGCCGATTTGCAGGAACAGTTTGAACACAACATGCGCATGCGTGAGCTCGTGAGCGGAGTGAATCAACTCGCAACTCGCATTCGTGAAGCACAAAAAAAATCTCCTAACGACACGCGGCTAAATGCACTTGCAGCAAAACTCTTCACCGAACCCGTGCGTTACGGCAAGCCCGGGCTACAAGCGCACGTGACTTACCTCGCGAGCATGACTGCAAACGTGGACCAGAAGATCGGCCGCGATGCGATCGAACGATACGCTGTCCTGAAAAAGGAGTTTGAGGCCCTGCGCGCCGAAGCGGACCAGGTTCTTGGGCCAAATTCACCGACAACCAACAGCACTCCAGAGTAATCTAATGCGGTCCACGATCGGCAGCGCGATCAAAGCGTAAGATCAGTTTCACGCAAAGACGCAAAGACAGACGCAAAGGCGCAAAGAGAATTTCAACCTTTGCGCCTTCGTTTTATCTTTGCGTCTTTGCGTGAAAACCGCTTTAAAGCAACTTCCCTAACGCGTACGGCAACATCTTGCGCCACCACGGCCAATCGTGGTCCACGTCGTGTCCCCAAAGATCCAACGTATGCGGAATGCCTTTCGCGTTGAGTATGTCTGAGAGCGCACGGCTGCGTTCCGGCGCCTCGTAGTTTCCCTGACCCGACATGATCACGATCGCGTCAGCCTGGCGCAGCAACGGCAGGTAGTGTTCGTCGTTGAGGTTGGAAAGATAATCGACCGGGTTATTGAAATAGACGTTATCGTCGTAGTGTCCTTTTAAATAAGAGCGCACGTCGTAACTGCCGCTCATGGCGATCACACCGCGAAAGAGATCCGGATGCTTGAAGTAAGCGTTCACCGAAAGAAACGCACCGAGACTCGCGCCTGTCGTTAACGGGCGGTTCTCGCCGTCGCTGCAATCCTTACGAATCAACGGCAACACTTCGTCAGTGATGTATCGATCGTAGCGCGTGAGTAGTTCGGCCTTGAGATGCGGCGGCATCTGCTCGTTCAGGAGACTGTAACGATTGACGCTGTTGATTGAGTAAGCGCGCAGTCTTCCATCTTCGATGAACGACTTGATCGCATCCACCAGGTAGAACCGTTCGTACTCGAGGTAATCCGCGGCCGCGGTGGGAAACATCAGCAGCGGTGGCCCCGCATGGCCGTAGGCGACGAGAGGCATTTCCATGTTCAGGTTGGGGCTGTACCAGGCTGTTGTGCGGCGTTCCATAAGGCTGGAGATATTGTCGCAGATTTTCGCCGAGCGCAAGTTTGGACCACGAGTGAAACGTTTTTGGCCAAATCTCACATGGTTAATGAACGACAAAATCCTCGAGAAGGAGTGAGAAATGGCTAACAAACCCGAAGTGAAGAGGGAGCATATCGAGGGAATACTCGGTGAGAAGATTGGCGATGAAGCACTGGCGTTGATCCAGTTGTTTCAGGACGTTGCGATCTCCACTGAAACTCCGAGCAGAACAACTCAGCGAAGTCTGATAGTCGCGCGGCCCAATCGGTGTACCGACAGCAGGGTGTTTGACGTGAGTGGTTTTGCGCAGACGCAAGCCAACGGGCAGTTTGTTTTTAAGTTGACGAGTTTCCTATGTCCGGCGGGCGAGATCTTTGATTTTCCGATCAACGTTCTCGCTACACCGATTTCACAGAAGCCGTTCTTTTTAACAGTGATGCATAAGTTGGTGAACAACAACACCGACGTGGAAATCACGGTCTTTGCGTGGGATGCGAACGGCGCACCGGCGCCGAACGTGGCCTTCAACTGGCGCTGTCGCGTCGAGCATCCACACATAATTCTGTAAGGATTTGGGCGCGTGCGCGAGCGGTTGACGCTCGAATATGCATCTGCTATAAAAAGCGCTTCGCGCCCTGCACATAGTTTTGTGAGACTATGTGAGGGCGCTTATTCCGCAGTAGCTCAATGGCAGAGCATTCGGCTGTTAACCGAAGGGTTGTAGGTTCGAGTCCTACCTGCGGAGCCAGATAGGACGAAGGTCGCTGGAATCGGCTCCGGCGGCCTTTTTTCTTTGCCAAGTCGTGTTCGTAATTGCAAGCAGATCAAACGGTTGGCGAAACGTCGCAGTGAGAGTGTGGTCCTTCCATATCGAGTTCGAACACACGAAATTGAGCAATTTTCGTTTTTCGCTTGAATCTTGCTGTTTATACAGAAAATAGGCCTTTTTTGAGAGTCCTAGTAGGCGAATACCATCTTGCACATAATCATTTGCTGCCTCTTGGTATTCGGTAATCTGATCAGCAAGTCGCTTCTGTGTCTGTCGCCACTCACGCGACTTTCGCTCAAAGAAATCCGGCTCAATAAAACCGTCAAGCCGATCATCGTATAACCGATCAAGCCGGTTCTGAATCTTGCTTTGTTCTTCTTGCAAGCGAGTAATCGCATCTTCTCTGAAACGCTTCTCGTCTGCGTGGCTCTGATGCAAAGCCTCAACGATCCAATCCATAACTTGATCGTCAAAGACCAGACCTTTGAGTAAGTCGGCAAA
>JBKPJP010000167.1:0-11592 GCA_046730735.1 Acidobacteriota bacterium
CGTCTGTCCGCACTTCCGAGCTCGAGACCCACGTCCCTCTGAACTTGGATCCACCGAAGTTGCTGTAAGCGCCGTAGGTGTAGCCCTTGTCTTCACGTAAGTTCATGAAGAGCCGTCCTGATGGACCACCACCGAGAACGCGATCTGCCAGCAACACCGCGAAGTAATCCGGACTGGTGCGTTCGATACCGAGCGTGCCGAGCTGTATAACAGTCTGCACTGACCCCGGACGATCGATCAGGTAGATGCGCGAATCAGTTTGCGCCGGTGCAGCCGGAATGGTCGTGGCCGGTACAGTGCCTTTTTCCCAATCACCGAATGCTTTCTCGAGCTTCGGCAGGATTTCCTTCATCGTCACGTCGCCGACAATCGCGATAATCGCGTTGTTCGGACGATAGTAAGTCGCGTGAAATTCAGCGAGATCTTTGCTGGTCAACTTCTTGAGCGACTCGGCCGGCGGCGCCACCAGCGAGGCCGGATGGTCCGCGCCGTAAATCGCTCTTTGAAACTGTTCCGCAGCCAGAAACTGAGGAATCGAGCGCTGGAACTGAAGCTGGGCCAACGTGCGTGTCTTGTACTTATCGACTTCCGCCTGTGGGAACGTCGGATTGCGAATGACGTCAGCAAACAGATCGAGTGTCTGGTCCAGGTTTTCAACAAGGCCACTCGTGTTGACCACGCTCGTCATCGACGAGAGGCCGGAGTTTGCCGTGAGGGTCGCGCCGAGAGCGTCAACCTGCTCGGCGATGTCCTTGCTGGATCGTTTGCTGGTGCCCTCACGCAACAAGGCCGCAGTGAAAGTTGCCAGACCACGATAGTCCGGTTTGTCAGACAAGCCACCACTCAACACCACGAGCTGCATGTTGAAGGTCGGGACCTTGTGCGACTCGAGCAGGATGACTTGAAGTCCATTCTTCAGCGTGGCTTCCTGAGCGCGAGGAAGTTTCACTTTCAAAACTTCTTTGTTGACCGGCGCTTTGCCTTTAATGACAGCGCCCTTGGTGGTTTGCTGCTGACTCGGCGCGGCGCCCTGCTGGCCGAAAGCCAGAGACGACGCCAGCGCGATCAACAGCATTGCGACAATAATATTGCTTCTCTTGTTCATGATTCTCATGTGCTTAACTCCTTTACTGTCCCGACGCGCCGGTTGCGGGCTTGGCCTTTGCCTTCGGCATGGTGATTACAACGGTGCGATTCGTGTCGAGCAGATACTTGTTCGCAACACGCTGCACATCTTCCTTCGTTACCGCCGCGACTTTGTCGAGGCGAGTATTGATAAGGCCCGGCTCGTTGTAGTAAGTCGTGTACTGGCCCAGCGTGATCGCTCGGGAGAGTGAGCTTTGCAAGCTGTTGATCAGACTTCGTCGCGTGGAGTTCTTCGCTTTCTGGAGTTCCCAGTCGGCGATCGGTTCTTTCTTGAGACGTTCGATCTCAGCGTAGATCGCCGCCTCGACGTCTTCAGTCTTCACTCCGGGACGGAGCGTTGCGCTGCTATAGAAAGCGCCGACGCCGCGCTTCTCATCCATGAAACCACCGACGTTCGTAACCATCTCTTTCTCTTTGACGAGCTTCTGATAAAGCCGCGAACTCTGACCGTTTTCCAGCACTGCCGCCAGCACTTGCAACGCGTAGAAGTCGGGAGTGTTGCCTGCAACGGCTTTGTACGCGAGATCGACGCGCGGCGCGCGCGCAAGCTGATCGTCGACGGTCGTGCGTCGTTCGGCTTTCTGCTGTGGTTCAGCCATATCAACTGGCGGTGGATCGGGTTGGCGCGGAATGCTCTCGAAGCTGTTGCGAATCTTCGCCAGTGCTTCTGCAGTCTTGAAGTCGCCGACGAGCACGAGCGTGGCGTTGTTTGGTGCGTAGTACATCTTGAAGAAAGCGGCGACGTCTTCAACACTTGCCGCATTCAGATCTTCCATTGAACCAATCGTAGTGTGCTTGTAAGCGAAGTTGTCGTAGATCAATTCCTGCTGCACTTCGCTGCTCTTGCCGTACGGCTGGTTATCGACGCCCAGTCGTCGTTCTTCCTGAACGGCGTTGCGCTGATTGTCGAGATTCTCTTTGCTGATGGCCAGGCTCTTCATGCGATCCGATTCGAGGAAGAGGGCCAGGTCGAGTTGGTTCGCGGGCAGCACTTCAAAGTAGTTGGTGCGATCTTCGTTGGTGGTGCCGTTCATGTTTCCGCCGTTGTTGTAAACGAGCAGGAAGTGTTCGCCCGAGCCGACATTCTCAGAGCCTTTGAACATCATGTGCTCAAAGAGGTGCGCGAACCCGGTGCGACCCTGGCGTTCGTTGCGCGAACCGACGTTGTAAGTAATGGAAAGCGCGACTACAGGCGCGGAATGATCTTCGACGGTGATCACACGCAGGCCATTCTTCAAAGTGGTCTCTTTGAAATCAACTCGCACGTTGCGAGGGCCCTGTGCCTGGGCAGCAGCAACGGCGAGCGCGCAGACAAACAATGGGGACAAAATCTTTGAGACGCGTCTCATGAAATCAAACTCCTTTAGCTGTAGATGAAGTTCTCGGTCGAAGGCTTTAGGACTACTACCGTGTATTTTGGACTGTATGATCTGGCCAGGGCAGTGTCAAGCGAGCAGAGCCGTAAATTCAAGCAAATAAACGCGGATCCATAAATCCGTAAATCCGTGCCCGTTTGGCCAACCGCCTGCGGCTTCTTACCATCCAAAGTCCTCGACTGTATAATCGTCGCAATAAAGCCATGAAAAGAATTAGATTCCTTGTACCCACCGTTTTGACTGTGTTGGCTCTGGCCTTCTCAGTCAGGTCGCAGCAGCCCGCCCCTCAGCAGGCCGCCAGCCGTTTCGACGTCACCAACTACCGGATTGAAGCGCAGATCATTCCCGACCAGCACCTGCTCCGAGCGGGCGCCGACGTCAGTTTTGTACCGCTGGATGCGACGCGTTCAGTCGTCTTCGAACTCAATGGTTCGCTCAAGATTGAAAGCATCGAGATGAACGGTAAGGCGCTGACCGGATGGGTCCAGGATGCGGTTGGTGTCGGCTCTCTCGGCCCGAGCGTTCGCGTAGATCTTGGCGAGGTTGTCCCGGCGAATCAGCCCGTCACACTGCGTATTCGCTGGAGTGGCGCGCTCATTTCACCGGAAGGCGGACCACTCGCAACCAAGCGTCTGGCTTACGTCGGCACGGAAGGTTCTTACCTGATGTATGCCTCGCGCTGGTTCCCTTTTCATGACTACGCCGCCGACCGGGCAACTTCGGATATTACGTTTATCGTGCCTTCGGGTTTGCAGGTTGCCGGCACCAGCGACGACCCGGTAGTAGCACAGCCGGCGCCGAAAGAGGGCGCGGTTCGTTATCGCTTTGTGCATCGCCAGCCAGTGCTGATCGGGAACTTTGCCGCCGGCCAGTACATCAACAAAAACCTGCGCTACGCGAATTATGATTTGCAGTTGTACGCGATGCCGGGCAGCGAGAAACGTTTGGAAGCCTATGCCGAACTGACCGGACGCGTGCTCGAGTTTTACACCAAGCGTTACGGCAAACCGCTCTTTGGTAACCGCCTCGTAGTGGTCCAAATCGACGATGAGAGTTTGGATAGTTATTCCGGTCCGGGAATCATCTTCCTGTCGAGCAAGATGTTTGATACATCGCGCCCGGTGCCGGAAGAGAAGATCGAGCGCGAGATTGCTTATCAATGGTGGGGTCAAAGCGTCGGTCTGAAGTCGTTTGACGACGCATGGCTTTCGCAGGGTCTGGCGGAGTGGAGCGCATTCGCGTTTCGCGAGAGCACGATGAGTGCAGGCGCACTTGACGCAGCCCAGCGCGAGCAACAGGAACGTGCGCTGACCTTCGAGCAGACCGCATCGATCGCACGTGCGCCGAGTGCGCTGGACGACCAGTCAGCCGCGTATCAGTCGATCGTCTTCTACAAGGGCTCGATGGTCTTTCGCATGCTGCGCGAGACGATTGGACGAGAGAACTTCGATAAGCTGCTCGCTACTTATCTCGATACCTATCGCGGCAAGAACGCGTCTATTGACGACTTTGAGAAGTTAGCCACGAAGATCTCCCAGAACAACCTGCGCTACTTCTTCGCGCAGTGGGTTGAGGGAACGGGCGTGCCCGAGTTTACTGTTGACTACCAGATCATTCGCACGCGCGCGGGCAAGTTCCGCACGCGCGGCACAGTCAAGCAGAACCTCGAAACTTTGAATATGCCGGTCGAGCTGCTGCTTCGAGCCGAGGGTGACAACCAGCAGAAGATCGTTCGCATTGAAGGGCGCAGTGAGGATTTCGACTTCGAGTCAAACGGACAGCCGTTGGAGGTAGTCGTAGATCCAAACAACAAGATTCTGCGGATGTCAGACGACTTGCGCGTTTCGATCATCGCGCGCCGTGGAATCGAGCAGATGAAAGAAGGCATCTACGCGGAAGCGCAGCAGCAGTTTGAGGCGGCGCTGAAACTCGATCGCTCGAATTCATGGGTTTACTACAATCTCGGCTTGCTGTTTCTCGAACAGCGCAACTGGCAGCAGGCGCTCGATAACCTCGAGGCTTCGCTCATCGGTAATTTGAAGCCGGCCTGGATCGAAGTATGGGCCCACATCAAACGCGGAAACGCTTACGATGCGAAAGGCGAGCGCAATCGCGCGGTGGCGGAGTACAACAAGGCAGTGCAGTCAGGGATCGATTACGACAACGCACAGGCAGTAGCGAAGAAATATCTCGCGGCGCCATACGATCCCAAGGCCGAGCAAACGACCGCAAGTAATTAGCCGCAGATAACGCAGAAAAACGCGGATCAGAAACCCTTTTTGAAGACTGCTTCTGATCCGCGTTTTTCTGCGTTAATCTGTGGCTAAAATACTGATCTTGTGCTTGTCGGCGGTACGGATCATTTGGTCGCGGTCGAACATCAATGTCTTGCCGGCAGTGATGCACAGACAGGTGGCGCCAGCCTTCACCATCGTCTCGATTGTCGGGACACCGACTACGGGAACGTCAAAGCGCATGTCCTGATCGGGCTTTGCAACTTTCACCACCGTCAGCCGCCCTCTCGCCAACTTCCCTGCCCGACTGATCGTTTCGTCAGTCCCTTCCATGGCTTCGATCGCTACACACGCACGGCCACGCACAACGATCGTCTGGCCCAGGTCGAGTCGCGCAATTTCGCGAGCGATCTCGAGCCCGTATTCAATATCCTCACGTTCCTGTTTCGAAGGTTCGCGACGCGTGAGCGTGCCGCTCTGCGGCAGTGAGTCCTGTAGAAAGCAGGTCGAATCAACCAGTTCGATCCCTTCGCTTTGCAACTCCGACGCAATCGCGCCAATCAGTGAATCGGTATTACGACGCGGCAGTTTCAAAAGCACTTTCAACATGCGCGCATCCGGCACGGCGCGGCTGAAGATCTGCACGTGCTTCACTTGCCCGGCCATGATCGCCTTCTCGACCCCTTCTTCCTTGAAGAAACGGATCATCCGGCCAAGCTGCCCGATGCCAACCCACTTCACGCGCTCCGCGTGCTGGTCCATCGACGGATCAGTCTCTTCGCGGATCGCGGCTACCACGAGAGGCACACCCGACTGGCGCGCGCCTTCCACGACCATGAACGGAAACTTGCCGTTACCCGCAATCAGTCCGAATTTCATTTGGTAACGCCGCGGTCGGACGCTTCGATGAAGTGAAGCAGATCTGAAACTTCAGGTGAGCCGGTGATCTCCTGTTTGATGCGCTCAACGGCCTGGGTGGTGTTGAGCTTTGCTGACAACAGCAAGTGAAAGGCGTGATGAAGAGCGTCGATGGCCGCACGAGAATAACCGCGCCGCTTCATGCCGGTGATGTTCAGTCCATAACACTTGGCGTGATTACCGACTGTCAGCGCGAACGGCAACGCATCCTTCACGACGACGGAGTAGCCGCCGATATAAGCCTCTTTACCGACGCGACAGAACTGATGCACACCGGAATAGGCGCCGATGTTCGCGCGGTCCTCGATTACGACGTGTCCGGCGAGCGTGGCGGCATTCGCCATGATCACGCCATCGCCGATCAGGCAATCGTGTGCGATGTGTGCCTGGGCCATGATCAAACAATCGTCGCCGATCTTTGTCAGCATGCCGCCACCGGCCGTGCCGCGATGAATCGTGACAAACTCGCGGATGTTGTTGCGCGCGCCGATACGGGTTTCAGATGGTTCGCCTTTGTACTTCAGATCCTGCGAAGCGAGACCAATTGAAACGAATGGAAATACGTGCGTGCCCGGGCCGATTGAAGTGCGGCCGTCAATGACGCAATGAGATTCGAGCCTGACGCCGTCGCCGAGTTGCACCTCCTCGCCGATGATGCAGTACGGACCAATGAAACAGTCGTAGCCGATGCGGGCGCCCGGACTCACTACTGCTGTCGGATGGATGCTTGTCGGGTGAGTGGCTGTGGACATGAGACCTATTGCTCTCTGGGCGCGACAATGCTCATGATCTCGGCGTCAGCCGCGAGCTGGCCGTCGACCTTAGCCTCACCACGCATACGCTGCACGCGCGAGCCGATACGCAACGCGGTAACTTCAAGCACCAAAGTGTCTCCGGGAACTACCGGGCGGCGAAAGCGCGCTTCCCTGATGCCGGTAAACAGCACCAGCTTCTGATCGCGATCTTCAATCTCGCGCAGGGCCAGCACCGCGCCAACCTGCGCGAGTGCTTCAACTACGAGCACGCCCGGCATCACCGGCGCCCCTGGAAAGTGGCCCTGAAAAAACGACTCGTTGATACTTACCTGCTTGATGCCGACGATTCTTTCGCGCGGCACTAGTTCGACAATGCGATCGACGAGGAGGAAAGGATAGCGATGCGGCAGGAGCTTTTGAATCGCCTGTGAATCGAGAACGGTTTCCATAAAGATATTGCCGATTTTCAATTGCCGATTGCCAATTGTTGGAAATCGGAAATCAGCAATTGGCAATCGGCAATTAGCAATTTATTTAGGTGGCGTGGTTGTTGCTGCCGTAACAGGGTTCTTACTGTTGAAGTCGGTAATAAACGCCCGCGTGATGTCGATGCTGTCCGCGGCGTACAACAAGGGCACTTGCGCGCCGTCGATGATTACATTGATACCGCGAGCCTTGGCGAAAGCCTCGAGGGCGTTTCCGATTTCAGTCTGCAACGGCGTAAACAATTCCTGGCGGCGACGGTTGTAAGCAGCTTGCGCATCCTCGCCCTTACGCTGAATATCTTTTTTCAACTGCTCGAGCTGATCGATCTTTGTTTGTAACGCTCGCTGGTCGATCGGCGTTCCCGCGGGCGCGTTTTGCAGCTTCGTAATCTCATCCTGAAGTGTTTGCGCCCTGGTTTGCATCCCCTGGATCTCGTTTTTTTGAGCCAGAAACTCGTTATTGAGTTTCGTTATCACGCTATTAAACTTCGCGATGCCGGTCTTCTGATCGAGAAACAGGTCCGTGTAGATCACGGCCATCTTGCTCGTCGGCAAATTCACAGTCGCGGGGGTTGCCGGCGCCTGGGCACCAGGAGTCGGCGTCGGTTGTGCAGCAGGATTTCCTGCCGGTCGTTGCGCACTTGCAGACATCGCCAAAGCGGCGATGATCAAGGCACTCATGGTAACGAGATTTCGTCTAATCATGGTTCGAAACCATTCTCATTTATCCGCGGATTTTCGCGAAAATCCGCGGATAAACCACAACTATGGCTGCGTCACTGACGCAGTTGCGGGGTTCTTGCTGTTGAACTCGGCGATGAAGGCACGAGTGATGTCGATGTTGTCGGCGGCGTACACCACCGGCACCTGGCTGCCATCAACAATCACAGTGATTCCACGGGCCTTGGCAAACACTTCGAGCGCCTTGCCGATATCCTGCTGCAACGGCGTAAAGATCTCCTGGCGTCGCTTGGTGTAAGCAGCTTCAGCATCCTCGCCCTTTCGCTTGAACTCGGTATTCAACTGCGCGAGCTGATCTCGTTTCTGGCGAATCGAATCCGGAGCGGCAACGTTCTGAGTGTCATCGATCTCTTTTGCGAGGGTGTTGATCCTGGTCTGCAACCCCTGCAACTCAGTCCGGCGCGGCTCAAACTCACGGTTGAGCGTATTGAGCAGGCTGTTGAACCTGGCGATGCCGTTTTTCGGATCGAGAAAAGCGTCCGAATAAATCATGGCCATCTTACTGTCGGGGACAGCCACGGTGGTTTGCGGAGCCGCCGCCGCTGGAGCTCCGGTCGGTTTCTGTTGTGCTGACACGCAAATTACAGTAGCCGTCAGCAAGGCGACCGCAGCGAAAATACGAGCTATCTTCATGACTTTCTTGTAGTACTCCTTAAGTTGAGGCGATTGGACAAAGCACTTAGTTGTTTATCCAGCCACCATTGGTTGGCTCAGGCGACTAAAAGGTACGCCCGACACTAAAGCGAATGACTTTCTTTTTTTCGTTAAAGAAAAACGGAAACCCGTCAATGAATTGGTTTGGCCGGGCATTTGGATTATACGCAAAGATTAAGCGAAACGGTACATTGATGACGGGTACCTGCACCCGCACTTCCATACCCAGGCTCGACCTGTAGTCGCCTATCGAATCGAACAAACTCTGCGACAGTCGAACCACGCTGTTGGTTTGGGCCTCACCGCGCAGGAACACCGGCTCGAACCCGAATGGCAACTGCGTAAACGGATTCACATTGCCCGTCTGGGCTGCTTCAAGCTCGGCCTGACTCACGATGCGATTGTCGCGAGCCACCAGACCAAAGCCGGGCGCTGCCGCCAGCACCGGATTATTACAAAGAGCCAGTGAACTCAAGCTGACCGGCACCAACGTGGTAAATCTCGGACAGGTAGTCGGCGTTAGCACACCGACAGTCTGGAGGAACGGCTGGTCAGCGAGAAATTCGCTCGAAAACTGCTGATCGCCTTTGCTTCGCAAATTAAACGCGGTGCCGATGTCAGCAAAAGCCGCGAGGCTGATTACATCGCTGATGATCGGTATGCGGTACTCAAAGTTGCCGAGCAACTGGGTGTCGCCGCCGACCGAGGTGAACGATCGCGGCAGGGACGCAACATTGCTGCCGGATGGTCCGGTGAACACGCCCAGCGCCGCGGCACTCTGTGGGAAGTTAGGTACCGGAACCGGTGTTTCAGTCGGATTCTGAGCAACGACGACATTTCGCGAGGTGATGAATGTAT
Source organism: Acidobacteriota bacterium (assembly GCA_046730735.1). Taxonomy (GTDB): domain Bacteria; phylum Acidobacteriota; class Blastocatellia; order Pyrinomonadales; family Pyrinomonadaceae; genus PSRF01. The sequence continues at coordinate 9,168 of JBKPJP010000167.1, forward strand.
CCACCGGCGCGATCGGACTGATCGAACGCACGTTGTAGCCACGGATCGTAAACTCATCCCCAAGGAAGAAGCGCTCGAAAATCGGCACGCCAGCCACGAAAGCGAGCGAGTTAGCGTTTCTCACCTTCTCGGTTGTCGCAAAACTCCCGACCGTGCCGGCAATAATACGGAACCCAAATACCTCCGGATGCTGCGACTTCTTACGTCGCATCGGGAAAAACTGCGTGTACGAGAGCGTCGGCTGGTAAGTGCGGACGTCTCCGCCCAATCCCGCGACGGCAATTGCGGCCGAAAGTTCGCGCCCCTGAGTTGGGTCCACACTCGCGTTGCGTGTGTCGTACGAGAACGTCAACGTACCCCGGCTGGTCAGAATGTTCGGTTGCCTGTAGATGACCGGGATGAACGTTTGCGTGTTATTCGGATCGGCATTGGCTGCCGGATCCTTCACGCTCGACAGCGATAACTGATAAGAAGCACCGATGCGCGAGAACTGCGTAAACCGTCGCTTGCGATAGAACTCTGATAACGGCGCACTGGCGAAGATCGAGCCGCCGTACGAGTCTCTCGTAAACAGGTTCTCGTCGTTGATGTCGTTGAAGAAACCGCCACCGATCAGATCCTGCTGGGCGTTTACGTTTTGCGACAGGAACGTTCCCTCGCCGAAGAACTTTTGCGAGAAAGCAAATATTGAAAAGCCCGCGCTAATGGGTCGGTCCTTGATGTACGGCTCGGTAAACGAAAACTGAAACGAGCGTTGGCGGTTACCGGCCGCGAGGTTGAACGACAGCACTTCACCGCGTCCGAGCAGGTTGTTGGTCGAGTATTCGAGACCGAAGAACGAACCGCCGATACCCGAGATACCGCCATTGAACGAAATCTGCTGGCGCCCGCGTTCGCTGACCTTCAACGACAGATCAACCGTCGCTTCTTCATCGTTGGTGCGGCGATCGACGTCTTTGTCCTTGTCGATCGGATTGAAGTAACCGAGCTGATTCAGTTTGACGACTGAATACTCCCAGTACGCATCGTCGTAGATGTCACCTTCATTGATGAGCACTTCACGACGCAACACGTTGTCGCGTGTGAACGTGTTGCCGACGAATTCCAAACGACGCAGTGTGAACTGTTTTCCTTCTTCAATAGTGACTGTGAAGTCGACGATGCCTTCGTTTGGATTAGCGGGATTGTCTTTGAACGTCGGGACGGGTTCAGCAGTGTATTCGATAAACCCCTGCCGGCCGTAAAACTTCTTGAGGTTTTCAAAGAGACCTTTGCTTACCTTTTCGCCGTCGGCGATGTCGCCTTTGTTGAGACCGATTACCGCCCTGATCTGCGCTTCGGAGAAGATCGAGTTGCCTTCGACTTTGAACTCTCCGAGGCGATAAACCTTTCCTTCCACAATCGGAACGGTTACACGCAATCCCTCATCTACTGAGGACAGGAAAGGCAACGGCAGAACCGGGAAACCCGTGCGACGCGGGCCGATACTCTCGACGCGCGGCTCACCGTGCCGCGCCTGTAGATAGCCCTTCGAACGCATGTAGTTGTCCACCGCGCGCAGGTCGTATTCCAGTTTCTCGCGGTGAAGAATGTCAGAACCTTTGAATCGAGTGATCAGACCGGCCTCTTTGACGTACTTCATCGCGCCGCGCAGTTGGCCGTCGCTGAAAACCTGGTTGCCTTCAAACTGGATGTCGACGACGCGAACTCGATCACCTTCTTCGACGTGAAACGTAATAGCGAGTGACGTCGCTGAAACTTCTTCCGTGCGCTCTTCGACAGTGGCATTCGGGTGTCCGCCCTCGGCGAGTAGTTCTTTGATAACGCGCATGGCGTTACGAACTTTGACCGGGTCGTAGATACTCTCTTTCGACACACCGACGCGCCGTTCGCGGAACGCTTTGAGGATGTCTGACTCCTGCACGCTGTGCAGACCTTCAAACGTAAGGTCGCGGATGATCGGCAACTCTTTGACTTCAAAAATAATGTTGACGCCGCCGCGCGGACCATTTTCGGTCAACACACGAGTGGCGGTCTTGTCGAAGAAGGTCAACGAAAGCAACGTCTGGTAATCACGCTGAACCTGGTCGACGTTGTACACGTCGCCCGGGCGTGTCTGGATGTAGTAGAGGATATCGTCCTTACGCAGGCGGCGGTTGCCGATGATGTCTACGTTTTCGACGATTCGCTGCTGTTGTGGTTGAGTTTGCTGGGCTGATACGCGTCCCGGCGTTACGAAGGTTACAGTGATTCCAGTCATTAGGCTCAAAAAGAAGAGCCAAAACACGCGATATGAGTGCATAGGCACCAATTCCCTCAATAGTTCTTACCGGGCCTCAGAAACTTCGGGGAGCTTATGAGTGCTGAACTGGAAACTAAGACAGCAGCTTTGATTCAGTCTCAGAATAGCCAGTTGTCCAGCTTT
>JBKPJP010000168.1:0-10949 GCA_046730735.1 Acidobacteriota bacterium
GTTGTAGACGATGACAATCGTCAGCACCGCGATCAGGAATATCCAGAAGAAACGTTGCACAATCGGAATACCTGAATAACCACGCGCGCCCCCGACCGCGTCGATGTTGTTAATAAAGACGACGATGATCTGACCAAAGCCGAGCGTCACGATTGCCAGGTAGTCGCCTTTCAAACGTAGCGATGGAATACCGACTAATAGCCCCGCAAGCCCGGCGAAGAGCGCTCCCACTAAAGTCGCGACAGTGAGTGCAACAATCCAACCAAGCGTTCCGCCGCCGAGCGAATTGGCGAGATTCACGCCGTAGTTAACGGAGAAATAAGCCGACGAATAAGCACCGACAGCCATGAAGCCGGCGTGCCCGATCGAAAACTGACCCGTAAAGCCATTGATCAGGTTGAGCGAAACTGCGAGCGTGATCGAGATGCCGCAGAGCATCAGTATGCGGGTGTAATAAGGACTGATGACCCGTGCCTGGAAAACGAGATCCAGACCAAAAAGAACGGCGAGCACTATCAGGGCGATGATGAGATTGCGGAGATACCGGGGCACTCTTCGTTGTCCTTAGACTTTCTCCTGAGCGACCGTCCCGAGCAGTCCGGAGGGCCGGAAAAGTAGAATCAAGATCAGTATGGCAAAAGCAACTGCATCTTTATAAGTGGACGACAAGTAACCGGCAACCATGGTTTCAGTAATACCGATCAGCAGTCCCCCAAGCATCGCGCCGGGAATGTTGCCGATACCTCCGAGTACAGCAGCCACGAAAGCCTTCAAGCCGATCAGAATTCCCATCAGCGGATCGATTCGCGGAATGCGTAACGCCACGAGCACCCCTGCAGCGGCAGCAAGCGCAGAGCCGAGTGCAAAGGTGAACGCGATGATGCGGTCGGTGTTAATGCCCATCAGCTTGGCCGACTGCAAGTTGAATGATACGGCCCGCATTGCACGACCAGTCTTTGTCCGGTAGACGATCAATTGCAGACCAATCATCAAAGCCAGCGCAATGATGAATACGATAATGTCCGCGCTGTTAACACTGGCGCCGCCTACCAGATCGATGTTGCGTTTATGAAAAAGTTCGGGGAAGTACTTCGGCTCGGCGCCAAACACCACCTGCCCGCCATTCTCGAGCAACAGCGAAACACCGATCGCCGTAATCAGCGCCGTCAGTCGCGAATACTTACGCACGGGGCGATAAGCAAACCGCTCGATAACAACTCCAAGAGCCGCGCAGATCGCCATCGCCAGCAGCATCACAACAAGCGCCGTGATCAACGATGGCTCGAGTGTGCCGCCACCGAGCAGGCCGCGTCCCACGATGCCGTCGGGACTCAATCCGAGCGCTTGCGCGCCACGCGCCCCGAGTCCATTCGCCAGATAAAAGCCCATGAAAGCGCCGACCATGTAGACGTCGCCGTGGGCAAAGTTGATTAGCTTCAGTACCCCGTAGACCATGGTATAACCGAGCGCAATCAGCGAGTAGATTGCGCCCAGTGAGATACCGTTAATTAGTTGTTGGAGGAAGGTACTCATACTCGTGATTCACGTACGTCCAATGTTCGGGTGGTCGTAGCGATCACGGATTGGCCGCTTTCACCGCGGGCGCCGCACTTGTAGACGCGATGGGAGCGGCGGCGCCTTCCACGTTGACGCGCTCTTTCACCGCGTAGGTGCCACCGTCTTTGATTTCAATCATGACGATTGGCTTAACGGCGTCGCGGTTTTGATTAAAGGTGACGGTGCCGGTCACGCCTGGAAAATCTTTCGTCGCCGCGAGCGCATCGCGAATGTCTGGTCCAGCGAGTGACTTGGACCGCTTGACGGCGTCAAACATGATCCGCGCGGCGTCGTAAGCGGTCGCTGCGAGGGCGTCGGGAATAGAGCCGTACTTCGCTTTATAGTCGTTGACGAACTTTTGCACTTTCGGATCAGTGTCGTAAGGCGAGTAGTGATTGGTGAAATACGAACCGTTCAACGCTGTGCCACCGATCTTGTAAAGCTGTTCCGAGTCCCAGCCGTCGCCGCCAATCAGCGGTACCGTAATGCCTTTGTCACGCGCCTGCTTGGCAATCAAGCCGACGTCGTTGTAGTAGCCGGGAACAAAAAGCACTTCGGGATTCGAGCCTTTCAATGACGTTAACTGTGCGTTGAAGTCCTGGTCGCCTTCCTGGTACGACTGCGTCGCGACGATCTTGCCGCCCAATTTCGTGAAGGTTTCGCCGATGACTTTCTCGAGTCCGGTCGAATAGTCGTTCTTGCGGTCGACCATGATCGCGGCGGTCTTCGCGCCGAGTGACTTGGCTGCAAACTGCGCGATCGCGGCTCCCTGCACCGGATCGATGAAGCAACTGCGGAAGATGAAGTCGCCCTTCTTTGTCACTTCGGGATTTGTTGACGACGGCGTCAACATCGGGATCTTCGCATTCTGTGCGATCGGCGCAGCCGCGATCGAGCGCGAGCTGGCGACTTCGCCAATGATTCCATGAACCTGGTCCTGCGTGACAAACTTGGTCACGATCGTAGCTGCCTCTGATGCGTCTGAGCGATCGTCCTGCACCAGCAACTCGACCTGTTTACCGTTGATGCCGCCCGCGGCATTGACCTCCTCCGCGGCGAGCTTAATTCCGTTGACAGACGAGATGCCGAAGTTTGCGGTGGTGCCGGTAGTCGACATAAAGACGCCGATCCGGACTTTGTCGCCGCCACCGCCGTTCGGTGTGCAAGCGCTTAGCAAACTCACGACGATAATCGAAGCTATCAGAATGCGTTTCATATAAGTCCTCACAGGCTGAAGTGTCTGACGAACTAAGAAGGGAGCTTTAATCGCGCTGAATAATAGCTTTCGAGCGCTGTATAGTCAAAATAGGACCTATATGTCGTAAGATTAGTGGCGTGAACCGCCCCAAAACCCACCCGGCGCCCGAGTTGGGCGACATGAATGCGGAAGACTTTCGTCGTTTCGGCCACGAACTGATCGATTGGATCGCCGATTACTTCGAAAACATCGATCAGCGTCCGGTCCTGCCCGCAATGGAACCGGGCGACTTAAAATCACAGTTACCATCCACGCCGCCGGCTCACGGCGAGCCCATGGAGCAGATCATCGCCGACGTCGACCGGCTGATCGCTCCGGCGTTGACACACTGGAGTCACCCGTCGTTCTTCGCTTACTTCGCAACTTCCACGTCAGGTCCCGGCATCTTCGGCGAATTGTTGAGCGCCGCCTTCGACAATAAGTCGATGCTCTGGCGCACTTCGCCTGCTTCGACCGAGTTGGAAGAAGTGGTGCTCGACTGGCTGCGGCAAATGATGGGACTCGACAGGGGCATGATCGGAATCATTTACGACACGGCGTCTGTTTCGAGTATGCATGCGATCGCGGCGGCGCGCGAAGGTGTCGAACAGCGGATTCGCGAAGAGGGAATGAGCGGCCGTCCGGATCTGCCGCTGCTGCGTGTTTACGTTTCGGAGCAGGCCCACTCGTCGATCGAGAAAGCGGTGATCACGCTTGGTCTCGGCCAACGCGGGCTGCGTAAGATTCCGGTTGATTCCGAATTTCGCATGGACGTCGATGCGCTTCGCGATGCCATTAACGAAGACAAGCGTAACGGCTATCTTCCGTTTTGTATCGTCGCGACGGTTGGTACGACTTCCACTTCGAGCATCGATCCGGTGGAGAAGATTATTCCGATAGGTGAAGAGCACGCGATGTGGTTGCACGTCGATGCGGCGTATGCGGGTTCGGCGGCAGTTGTGCCTGAGGTCAGACACATACTCGCGGGTTGCGAGCGCGCTGACTCGATCGTGACGAATCCGCACAAGTGGCTTTTCACGCCGTTTGATCTTTCAGTGCTTTATTGCCGGCACATGGATTTATTGAAGCGCGCGTTTTCGCTTGTGCCGGAATATCTCCGCACGCCCGAACAGGAGAAAGTTCGCAGTGGTTCCGATTACGGCATTCAACTCGGGCGACGATTTCGCGCGTTGAAGTTGTGGATGGTGATGCGTTACTTCGGTCATGAGGGTTTGGCCGCGCGCATCCGCGAGCATTGTCGTATAGCGCGACTGTTTGCTTCGTGGGTTGATGAATCGCCGGATTGGGAATTGCTCGCGCCGGTGCCGCTCGCGCTCGTTTGTTTTCGCGCGAAAGGTGAAGACGCGTTGAACGAAGCGATCATGCATCGCGTGAATGCGAGTGGGCGCGCGCTGCTCTCGCACACGCGGTTGGACGATAAGCTTACCTTGCGATTGTCGGTGGGAAATATTCGCACGACCGAGCAGCACGTGCGGCAGGTGTGGCAGTTGTTGAATGAAGAGTTGCAGCGGAGGACGATATGAGATTCATACTAATCGCGATTATCTCTTTGATCGCGTTGGCGCAGACACCGAAGACTTTCACGAAGGATGGTCTTTCATTCGATTACCCGGCCGATTGGACGTTGCAGGAGGGCGTCAACGAGGATGCCCAGCAGCTCACGTTGGCGAAAGCGAACAGCGACGTGCAGATCAGTGTGTTTGCGCACAAGGGCCGCATCACGGCAGAGAAGTTGCCGGATGCGAAGAAGGCTTTCATCGATCCTTACATCGCGGCGACGGAGAAACAGTTTGTGCAAATGGGAGCGAAGCCGGAGCAGTCGCCGGATGCTTCGGAGATTGGTGGAGTCAAAGCTGATGGTGTGAAGATCAGTGCTTCGTTGGGAGGAGAAACGGGGGCTGCAAAGATCTACTGGGCGATCGTGGGGCAGCGCGTAGTGGTCCTGACGCTCTTCGGGCCGGACAAGCAGTTGAAGCAACACGCGGCGGCATGGGACCTCGTGCGGAACAGCTTGAAGGTGACGGAGCCTCCGAAATGATATAGTCCTCTCGCTTTTTAACCTCACGGAGTTCCTCACATGATGAAAACGAGATCGCCGCGGCGGTCGTCAATGCTGCGTTCAAAATACACACGACACTTGGGCCAGGGCTGTTTGAGTCAGTTTACGAAGCGGCTCTTGAATACGAGTTACAAAAGCGAGGGTTACGAGTCGAACACCAAATCGGTCTTCCTGTTCGTTATGAGGAAGTAAGACTTGAATTGGGCTTCCGTGTTGATTTGATCGTTGACGGGAAAGTAATAGTCGAGATCAAATCTGTTGAAGTGCTTGCGCCGGTCCACAAGAAACAACTGTTAACTTATTTAAGACTGACGGATCTGCGACTTGGACTATTGATCAACTTCAATGTGGACCGGATTAAGGATGGAATACAGAGAGTCGTCAATAAGTTGGTTTGAGAGATTTTTTTCACGCAAAGTCGCAAAGGCAGACGCAAAGACGCAAAGGGGGGTCAAATACCTCTTTGCGTCTTTGCGGGATCTTTGCGCCTTTGCGTGAAACTGCTTCTACGCTGTTTGTGCCGCTTCGGTGGCCTCGGGTTCCCAGTGCTCTTTGAGCATTCCCATGACTAACGGATCGCCGAAGACCCAGATTATCCCAGGCTCATCGCGGGCGGGGACGTCGCACGGTTCGAGAGTGTAATTCTCACTGAGCGCTTCGCGGCACACCTCGGAAGCAACTGGCGAGAGATAGACGAGTCGCGTGTCATGTTCCATGGGATCGTCGCCGCGGGAGGCATGGAGCATACCGAAACCCGCAGGTCTGTTTTCCCGCTCCCAGCATTCCTTAGCGAGATCTCCGATTTCCACAACCTTTGGATCGATTTCCTTCATTGCCGGTATTGGCAGTGTGATCTTATGCCATGACATAGCACGCACCTCTCCATCTTGTTTCATGATTTTCGCTTTTTGGGAGAAAAAGCAGGCATGTATCTAACGAAGGTCGTTGCCGTCTGTCAAGGCTTCCCGTTAATATGTGTCCAAACACCTTGAAAGTAGATTTGGAACATATCAAGCGGGTCTTGAAGCGTTGTTTAAAACTGCGTTGTCCTGCCTGTGGGGAGTCGACGATCGCGTCGCATCCATTTCATATCCGGCATCACTGCCCGCACTGTCTCGCGCTTTTCAAGCGTGAAGAGGGGTTTTTTGTGGGCGCGATACTCGCGAACGTGGTCACGACGGAGCTCGTGATCCTGGTGGTCTGCTTCTTTTTCCTCCTAATCGTCGGGGCCGATTACAGCAGCGTGCTGATCCTGCTCTTCATAATGGCCCTGATCTTCCCGGTCCTTTTCTACCATCACAGTTGGAGCCTGTGGCTCGGATTCGACTTCATCGTCGAGTCGCTGCCGAAATACGACGGAGGCAAAAGGCACAGATAGGTTTCAGCACCTTTGCGTGAAACTGCTTCTTAAGCTTATACTCACGGCATCTCGCCGCCCCGCGAGGCAAGTTTTCATAATCGTCAACAGACGGTTCAGATTAAATTTGATTGCAGTCGCGCGTGGATTCTCAGGTTCAAGAGCATACGTTGCTCCCTTTGAGAAGCCCGGCGTCGAAGCGCCCAGCGGCTAGTCAGGCTTTGTATTGAAAGTTCGAGCTTTGGTCCTCTATCGGACATCGATCCGCAGACGACCATCAAGCGTCATCCAGGACGCTATCCCACTAATACCCACACTAAACTTGCGCAGCGCAAACGCCTCGCCTAACGGCTTGCAGGCGCAGCTCTGCGCTTCAACACTCAGAAAAGGCTTGTAATGGCAAAACAACTAATTGTTAGCGTCAACGGACGCGAGAAAAAGATTGCGATCATTGAAGACGACAAGGTCGCAGAGTTCTACATTGAACGTGGAGAACAACATCAGGGAATCGTCGGCAACATCTACAAAGGTCGCGTTATGCGCGTGCTGCCGGGAATGCAGTCTGCCTTCGTCGACATCGGTCTCGAACGCGACGCCTTCCTCTACGTCTCCGACTTCTTCGATGAGGAAGAAGAGTTTGAACGGATCGTCATCGACAAGTCGAAGAAGGGTACTCCCGATGCGGAACACGCAGCGGCCGAGGAAGTCGCAATCAATCGAGTCGAACGCGAGCAGCGCATCGAGCTCACTCAGGAACGCGCCGAGCCGCTACTCGAAGCCGAACCCGAACCGGAGCTCGCGGCCGGTGAAGAGACTTCCGAGTCGCAGGAATCCAGTCGTCGTCGCGGTCGTCGTGGACGTCGCCGCGGGCGTTGGGAGAAGGGAGACGAAGGGGCTCCTTCCACGCCGCCTCCGTCGCCGACGTTTGAGGTTCCGGACACACCGTTTGTCGCGGGGGATCCATCCATCGAACGAATCGTCGATGAAGAAGAGACCGCGGCCAACGGCGAGATGTTCAAGGATGCTCGACTCCAGGAGCGTATCTTCGATCAGATACACGCGATCGAGTTCAACATGGAAGACGACTTCCGCAGTGCCGAGGTAGGTTCACTGCTTTCAGCCGGACTGGGCAGCGAGTCGTTCGAGCGCGTAGACGACGGCGATACCGGAGTCGAACCGATCCGCGAAGCAGGTCGACCGCGCGAGGCACACGTTTCGAGTTTCGTTGATGATGTAGCGCCGGACACATTAGGCAGCGGCGGTTTCCAACGCATCAGCGATGACGAAGAAGAAGCTGCGATGCCGGAAGTGGTTGTAGACAAACCGGCGAGTAAGCGAACTCGCAAAGCATCCGGCACTGAAAAGAAGAAGAGCACTTCGAAGGCGGCCAGTAAGAGCACTGCGTCAAAGAAGAAAGCTGCGACTAAGAAGCCATCGAAGAAGCGCGTGAGCGCTGCTGAAACGGAAGGCGGCGAGGCTGAACCGTCGCCCGGTTATGCAGACTCGGATGCGCGTATGTCGGAAAGCTCGTCGCGCGGTGAGTTTGCCACTCGCAGAGGTGGGCGAAGACGACGACGCCCGGGCAAAAAGCCGTCAGTCGCACCCGGTGCTGAGGTGGACCAGGCCGACGATCGTGCCAATGGTCATGACGACGAGCGCGAGGTGCAGTTTGTCGAGCCGCAGGAAGAAATAGTTGCAGCCCCGGTCCCGCCTCCGGCGCCGGAGCGCCAGCGCTCACGCGACCCCCGCCAGCGAGATCAACGCGATCAGCGAGATCAGCGTGGTCATCGCAACCAATCGCGACGTGAGCGACATCAACCGGCCATCACCGACCTCTTGAGTGAAGGCCAGGAAATACTCGTTCAGATCGCGAAGGAACCGATTGCGAAGAAAGGCGCGCGCATCACTTCACACATCGCACTGCCGGGACGTTTCCTGGTCTACATGCCGACAGTCGAACACGTCGGTGTGTCGCGCAAGATTGAGTCTGACAACGAACGCCATCGCCTGCGCAAGTTGATCCAGACGATTCGCGCCGAGGAAGACATTCCGTCGGGCGGTTTCATCGTACGCACCGCGGGTGTCGGCATCAGTGAAAAGGAACTGCGCGACGACGTTCGTTATCTCGTGCGCACCTGGCTCGACATCAGGGGCGCGGCGGAGAAGTCGAAAGCTCCGTCCCTGGTCCATAAAGATCTCGATCTGGTCCAACGACTGTTGCGCGATCAACTATCCGGCGACTTTGAATCGATTCGTGTAGATTCTGAGGAGGAGTACCAGGAGATCGTCGAGTTCATCAACCGGATTCAGCCGGCTCTGGTGAAGCGCGTCAAGCTTTACACGAAAGAGCAGCCGATTCTCGAAGCGTACGGCGTGCAGGTTGAGATTGATAAAGCGATCAAGCCACGCGTGTGGCTCAAGTCCGGCGGCTATCTCGTCATCAACCAGACAGAAGCGCTCGTGGCGATCGACGTCAACACCGGCAAGTTTGTCGGGCGTGGCAGCGGCCGTCTCGAAGATACGATCACGCGCACGAACCTCGAAGCGGTTGACGAGATCGTACGGCAGATTCGCCTGCGCGATCTCGGTGGCATCATCGTGCTCGACCTGATCGACATGGAAGAACGTCGCAACCGGCAGAGGGTGATGCAGGCGCTTCAGGAAGCACTGCGCAACGACAAATCGCCGACGAAGGTGCTTTCATTCAACGACTTTGGTCTGGTGATCATGACGCGCAAACGCGTGAAGCAGTCGCTTGAGCGCACGCTTTGTTCCCCATGTCCGTACTGTCAGGGCGCCGGGCTCGTGAAGTCGCCGCAGACGATCTGTTACGAGTTGCTTGAAGAGTCGCGACGTTTGGCGAAAGAGTTCAACGGCGATAAGGACAACAAGCAGATCACGCTGCGAATCAATCCGGACGTGGCGAAAGCGCTACGCTCGAGCGAACGCGACGTGATGGTTGAGATTGAAGACTATCTTGGTCCAATCGACATCACGAGCGATCCGACAATACATCAAGAACAGTTTGATTTTGCGGTTATTTAGAGCAGTTTCACGCAAAGGCGCAAAGCTTTCGCAAAGACGCAAAGGAAGCTTGCGCCTTTGCTTCCTTTGTGTCTTTGCGTGAAACGCTTAGTTACGGTTGACGTGTTCGTAAAGAATATCGCGCTGCTGCGGGATGAAGCCTGCCTCACGGATCAGGAATTGAAGCATTTGCTCGTCTGCTCGATTGTGAGCGCCGGCTGCTGAGACGACATTTTCCTCGATCATGATCGAGCCCATGTCGTTCGCTCCAAAACGCAGCGCGACTTGTCCGAGACGCAAGCCCTGCGTCAGCCACGACGACTGAAAGTTTTCCACATTGTCGAGGAATAGACGCGAAACTGCCAGCATCTTCAGATAATCAACCCCGGTAGGCTCATCTTTGATCTTGCGACCGAGCGCCGTGTTCTCGCGTTGGAAGGTCCATGGTATGAACGCGGTGAAGCCGCCCGTTTCGTCCTGTAGATCGCGAATGCGTTGCAAGTGTCGCACGCGATGCTCGACACGATCGCCAATGCCGAACATCATCGTCGCCGTTGAGCGCAGACCGACGCGATGGACCGCACGCATGACGTCCAACCACTCGTCAGTCGTACACTTCGTCGCGACACGTTTGCGCACTTCGTCGTCGAGGATCTCGGCGCCGCCACCCGGCAGGCTGTAGAGTCCGGCTTCTTTTAGACGCGCCATGATTGTCTCGTAGTCGAGTTTCGAGATCAGGTGGATGTTGTGGATCTCCGGCGGCGAGAAACAGTGCAACTGAAATCCCGGATACTTTTGACGTAACGAGCGCAGCAGGTCTTCGTACCACTCGATACCAAAGTCGGGATGCAGTCCGCCCTGCATTAAAACGCCTGTGCCGCCGAGTGCGATCGTCTCGTCGATCTTCTCGCAAATCTCTTCGAAGGTGCGTACGTAAGTGTCGGGCGCGCCGGGGCGTCGATAGAACGCGCAGAAAGTGCAGACGACGTTACAGACGTTGGTGTAATTGACGTTGCGATCGATGATGTAGGTGACGATGTTGTCGGGATGGCGGCGCTCGCGTATCTCATCCGCGGCGGCGCCCATGCGCGCAATGTCGTGCGATTCGAGGAGCAGCGTGCACTCATCGACGGACATGCGCTCACCCGCAAGCACGCGATCGAGGATTGGTTGAATATTCGACATGATCAAATTCGTTTCATTCAGTTTCACGCAAAGGCGCAAAGTATGCAAAGATCGCAAAGGTTTTCTTTGTGCCTTTGCGTCCTCTTTGCGCCTTTGCGTGAACCCTTTTCTTCATCTCAAATAAACCTAAGAGGCTTTACACTCTCGATCAATCGGTGCTTGAACGCGAGTTCAAAATAGAGCCGCAAGCCTTTCTCCATCGACTCATCTACTTTGAAAACGATGTTTTCCGTCAAGTAGTTTCGCAGCTCTTCGACTCGCATCGGGATTTTGTCCTGGTAGGAGCGCACGATCTCATCGATGTGGTTTACGCCTTCATCGCGTGCCCCTGAGAAATCAACCAGTCGCGCGCGGTCAGTGGCGTCGTCACTCACCATCCACATCGCAAATACAAACCCGAGCCCGGTGTACTCCTCCCACAAACTCGCCATGTCCCAGACGTTCAACCCGTGACGCGGAAACGTCATCCCCGGATCACCGATGATCAGCGCGGCATCATTCTTCTTGAG
>JBKPJP010000169.1:0-8683 GCA_046730735.1 Acidobacteriota bacterium
GTGGGCGCTGGGCGAAGGGAACACGATTGAAGTGTTGGGCCAGGTTGAATATCCACACTTTACCGGCATCGTTTACACAGCGACGACACAGTTTCTTGGGTTCCCGCACTATGGCGACGAAGGCAAGGTGATGGGTCTCGCGCCATACGGCCAGCCGCGATTCATCAATGAGTTTCGCGACATCATTCGCACCGAAGAGAACGGGCAATTTCGTCTGAATCTCAACTACTTTCGCCACCACGCTGAAGGAGTGGAGATGACCTGGGACGAGGGCTCACCCGTGATAGGTCGCGTTTTCTCCAACGAGTATGCGCAGCTCTTTGGACCACCACGCGAGCCTGGCACTCCGCTTTCGGATCGTGAGCGCGACATCGCTGCGAGTTTGCAACTGCGACTCGAGGAGGTTGGCTTTCACATCCTGAATCATCTGCACGAACAAACCGGGCTCACCGATCTTGGTCTCGCCGGCGGTGTTGCGTATAACTCCGTGATGAACGGAAAGATCCTGCTGAATACACCGTTCAAACGTCTCTTCATTCAGCCGGCAGCCGGCGACAGCGGCACCGCACTCGGTGTTTGTTACTACATCTACAAGCGTGGTGAAGTGATGTTGGGTGCTTACACTGGTCCGGAATTCACGAATGAAGAAATCCAGAGCACGCTACTTGAAAGCAAATTGCATTTTGAACGTTATACCGATGAAGAGTTAACGAAGCGTGCTGCGCAAGACATCGCAGCGGGTTTAGTCGTAGGATGGTTTCAGGGACGAATGGAGTTTGGACCGCGAGCCCTCGGCAATCGATCGATCGTTGTCGATCCGCGCCGCGCCGAGATGAAAGACGTTCTCAATGATCGAATCAAGAAGCGCGAGCCGTTTCGACCTTTTGCGCCATCGATACTGGAAGAGCGTGTCGGCGATTATTTCGAGCAGACGCATCCGGCGCCGACGATGTTGATGGTCTATCAGATCAAAGAAGAACGGCGGCAGGAGATTCCGGCAGTCACGCACGTCGATGGCTCAGGGCGTTTGCAAACAGTCTCGCGCGAAGTGAACGAACGTTACTATCAACTGATCTCAGACTTCGATGCGCTGACTGGTGTGCCGGTGGTGCTCAATACGTCGTTCAATGAGAACGAGCCGATCGTTTGCACGCCGCAGCAGGCGATTGACTGCTTTCAGAAGACGCGGATGGACGTGCTGTATCTCGGGAATTATTCGGTCAGAAGAGAATAGGTTTCTCTGCGTTCTCTGCGGCCCTCTGTGTCAAGAGTGCTTTTTTACGCAGAGAACGCAGAGGGCCGCAGAGAACGCAGAGATTGGAGCGAATAGATGAGAATTTTAGTCACGGGTGGTGCAGGGTTTATTGGGTCGCATCTTTGTGAGCGACTCCTCGAGGAAGGAAATGAAGTGCTCTGCCTGGACAACTTCTTCACCGGCAGGCGCGAGAACATCATTCACCTCCTCGATAACCCGCACTTCGAGTTGCTGCGTCACGATGTGACCGAGCCGATACTGCTCGAAGTGGACCAGATCTATAACCTCGCGTGTCCCGCGTCGCCGGTCCACTATCAATACAACCCGGTGAAGACCGTCAAGACCAGCGTCATGGGCGCCATCAACATGCTTGGTCTCGCAAAGCGTGTGCGCGCGCGTATCCTTCAGGCTTCAACTTCCGAAGTCTACGGCGATCCCCTCGTCCATCCGCAGACGGAAGACTACTGGGGCAACGTCAATCCGATTGGTTTGCGTTCCTGCTACGACGAAGGCAAGCGTCTGGCTGAGACACTCATGACTGACTATCACCGCCAGAACAAAGTTGACATTCGCATCGCGCGTATCTTCAACACGTATGGACCACGCATGCTCGAAGACGACGGTCGCGTAGTCTCGAATTTCATCGTGCAGGCTCTGCGCGGCCAGCCGTTAACGCTCTACGGTGAAGGCCAACAGACGCGCTCCTTCTGTTATGTCGACGATCTCCTCGAGGGGCTGATTCGTTTGATGAATGCTGACGGAATATACGATCCCGTTAATCTCGGCAATCCCGGCGAGTTCACGATCAAGCAGCTCGCGGAAGAGGTGATCAAGACTTGCGAGTCGAAGTCAGGTCTGACATATATGCCGTTGCCGGCCGACGATCCGCGGCAGCGAAAACCCGACATCAGCCGAGCACAAGCACTGCTGGGCTGGCATCCCACTATCCCTCTGCAGGAAGGTTTGCGAAGAACAGTTGAAGATTTCAAGGCACGAGTAAACGTGTAGTTTGAAAATCTTACTGCTGAACCAGTGCTTTTACCCGGATGTGGTCTCGACGGCACAACACCTCACCGATCTCGCCACAGCACTTGCTTCACGCGGACACGAAGTAACAGTCGTAACCAGCGATCGTGGTTACGATGATCCGGCCAATCAGTTCAAACGTCGTGAGCGTTGGAACGGAATCGAGATCATTCGCATTCCGTCGTTGTCGTTTGGCAAAAACGGCAAGTGGCGACGTGCTTTCAACTTCGGCAGTTTCATGCTGGTCTGCTCGCTTCGTTTACTCACGCTCAGGCGTTTCGACCTGACCATCGCGCTTACCTCACCGCCCCTCATCTCTTTTCTCGCTGCTCTCTTCGTAAAACTGAAAGGCGGCAAGTTCTGCTTTTGGGTGATGGACCTCAATCCTGATGAAGCCATTGCCGCCGGTTGGCTTGTGGAAGATTCACTTACGAGTCGTCTGTTTCAACGCATGTTGCGCTACAGCTTGAATGTGTCAACGCAAACGGTCGTGCTCGATCGTTTCATGAAGGACCGTGTGGTCGCAAAAGGTGTCGATCCGGAGCGAATAACGATCGTGCCGCCGTGGTCGCACGATGACGACGTGGAATATTCAGAAACGGGCAGGGAAGCATTTCGCCGCCGGCACGATCTGTCAGACAAGTTTGTAGTGATGTATTCGGGTAATCATAGTCCGTGTCATCCACTCGACACTCTGCTGGGCGCGGCTCGGGTACTCCAAACGCAATCCGACATCGTGTTCTGTTTCGTCGGCGGTGGTAGCGAACTCGTGAAGGTGCGTGAGTCAGGTTTAGCAAACGTGAAGTGTTTACCTTATCAACCGCTCGATGAGCTTTCGAGTTCACTGTCAGCAGCGGACCTGCACGTGGTCGTGATGGGAGAGAAGTTCGTCGGCATTGTTCATCCGTGCAAGGTCTACAACATCCTCGCCGTTGGCGGACCTGCTCTTTACATCGGACCAGAGCCGAGTCACATCACCGACATCGCCTCACAACACGGCACGTTCTTTCGTATGCATCACGGTGAAGTTGATGCCGTTGTCGCTGCGATTCTGGAGGCAGGACAAGTTCAAACACGCAAGCCAGTCAGATCCTTCTCGAAGCAAACTCTGCTGCCGGAACTAATCGACCTTGTTGAAACAGGACACGATTTACAGGACTTTTCAGAACTCTCCGTTCGCCCATCGCCTGGGAGGTAATAATTTGAAAACATACTTCGCGCTGTTTTCAATCGCGACTTTCGCTTCTCTGATTGCGACCCCGCTCATTCGGCGCTTCTGTGAACGATACAAGTTGCTCGATGTGCCGCTGGATGGCCGGCGCATTCATCGCAAGGCAGTGCCCCGGCTCGGCGGCCTCGCGCTCTATCTCTCCTGTCTCGCCGCGCTCTCCCTCCTGCCGTTTGTCGATAACCTGCTCACGCAAAATCTCAGTGGTCTAAAAACGGAATTCCTGACGTTAGCCATTCCCGCGACGCTTGTCCTGCTGCTCGGTGTTTACGACGACTTGCGCGGTACGAACGCAGTAGTGAAATTCGCCGGGCTAGGGATCATCGCGACGTTGTTTTATGCGATGGGTGGCCGCATCGATGCGCTCTCGATTCCGCTCGTCGGGTCGGTGCAGTTGCCTGTGATGGTTTCGTTTGTCATCACGGTCGTGTGGCTCGTCGGCATTACGAACGCTTTCAACCTGATCGATGGACTCGATGGTCTGGCGTCGGGTGCGGCGCTCTTTTCGTCGCTTGTGATTCTGGGTGTTGCCGTTTCGCAGGAACGGACGATGACGATCGTGGTTGCGCTCGTGTTGTGCGGCGCGCTCGCGGGTTTCCTTCGTTACAACTTCAATCCGGCATCGATCTTCCTCGGCGATTCGGGTTCGCTGTTCACTGGTTTCGTGTTGGCTGCGTTGTCGGTGTTGGGAACTCAAAAAGCGACGACCGCGGTCGCGATCGTCGTGCCGATGCTGGCGTTTGGTTTTCCGGTGGTTGATACGGCGATGACGATGGGCCGGCGACTTGTGAGCCGGAAGCCGGTGTTTCAGGGCGACACGGAGCACATTCATCACATGCTGCTCGCGCGCGGCTGGTCGCAGCGACGAGCGGCGCTCGTGCTTTATGGCGTGTGCGCGATCTTTGGTTTGACGGCGCTGATTTTTCCGGCGACCGGATCGAAGCTGACGGGCTTCATGTTGTTTGTGATCTCGGTGGCGGTGATCATTGCGGTGGGCCATCTTCGTTATCACGAAGTTGACGAACTGCGTGCGGGCGTGAAGCGAACGGTGGGTGACCGTCGTTTGCGAGTGGCGAACAATATTCGCGTGCGGCGCGCGGCGCTTGCGTTGTCGAAAGCGACGGACGTGCACGAGATGTTTGAAGCGACGCGACACTTGCTCGAGTTTGGTGAGTTTAGTTTTGCGAATGCGCAGGTGGGGCAGCCGGGTCGCAACGAGTGTGTGCTCTGGTCGTGGTCCGCGAATGGGAATGACGACGATGATACTCCTTCGCAGACGCAATGGAGCGTGCGTTTGCCCCTCGTGAAGGATGGAGTTGAATGGGGTTGGATCAACTTTTATCGCCCGCTCGACAGTGAGCCGTTGCTCGTAGATACAAACTATCTGGCCGATCTTTTTCGACGTGAGTTTACGGATGCGGCTGCACGAATATTGACGGTGCAAGAGAGGCCGTTCGCCAGAGCGGCAATAGCGAGCCGCGAATTTTCACGGATTAACGCGGATTGAACAAACTGATCTTCGTGATGCTGCTTCTGCTGCTTGTGATCGCAGCGGTTCCATACGGCACGGTCGAAGCGTGGTGGAAGGCGGCTTTTGTTTGTGCTGTCTTTGCGATCTGCATACTCGCCATCATCGACAAATTAGCGATTGATGGCGCACCGATGCTCTTACCGATGCTGGCGTTGTCAGCGTTGGCTTTCGTTCAGACGCTTTCATTGGGCTCACAAGAGGTAGCGGGCATCAGGGTCTGGAACGCGATCAGCGCCGATCCTTTTCAAACACGTTTCTTCGCGCTGCAAGTGCTCGCGCTCACCGCGTGGCTGGCGTTGCTTTATCGATACGCAAGCAGCGAAAGTCGCGTTCGTGTGCTGGTCTACACGATCCTTGCGATCGCAGTCATTAGTGCAGTCTTCGGAATACTGCGCCAGGCCACACAACACCAGACTGGGTTCGTGCTCCCTTTGTTGAGACAAGGTCAGGGCTACGGGCAGTTTGTAAACAAGAATCACTTTGCGTATCTGATGGAGATGGCGTTTGGGCTTGGCCTCGGGATGGCCATTGCGAGCGGTGTCAAAAGAGAGCGTTTATTGATCTACTTCGCGTTGCTATTGCCGATCTGGATGGCGCTGGTGCTCTCGAACTCGCGTGGCGGGATTCTGGCAATGCTCGTGCAAATCGTCTCGGCGGCGCTGTTACTGAGTTCGCGATGGTTATCTCACTCAACTGCTTTGCGGGTAGTGCTGCTCGTCGTGCTTGTCGTGGGAGTTTTGTTCGGCACTTTTTGGGCCGGTGGCGATCGGCTCGCGAGTAATTTTGAAAATGCCACCAGGGAACTGAACCCGGGCGAAGGTGCGGGCGTGAGCCGGAATGAGATCTGGCGCGCCACTTTGAAGATGTTTGCAGCGCATCCGATCGCCGGTGTCGGGTTAGGCGGTTACTGGATCGGGATCACTGCGTATCACGACGCTTCCGGACTGATGACACCGCAGGAAGCGCACAACGATTATCTTGAACTGCTTTCGAGCGGTGGGTTGATCGGGTTCGCGATCGGAGTCTGGTTCGTTGTGTTAGTGATTCGCGAAGCGCGCCGGAATCTTTCGCTTAACGGCAGTTACCTGCGATTCGGCGCAATACTAGGAATCATCGGCGTCGCCGCGCACAGTCTCGTTGATTTCGGTCTACACATATTAATAAACGCGATCGTCTTTCTCGCCCTTATCATGATCGCTACAAACCGATCAAATAATGCGCACGCGATCCATTAAAGCGATAGTGGCGCTGTTGTGCGTGTTTGCCTTTGCGCACGCAAGTGTGCGCGTTGTGCAGGACATCGGCGGCTCGCTTGCTTTCCAGGGCCAGGACATCGTCGGCGGCGCGGCGGTTATCTTCAAACCGCCGAAACGCGTCCGTGATCTCACCGGCGGCGCCGCGGCAGTAATGAAACGTCCAGCGCGCTCGAGTCCTCCAGCCGCTCAAGTCGCGCGTAACACCGGCAAACCTCGACCACCAACGCAACCGGCTCCAATCCCAACTGAAACACCCAGCACACCAGGCGATCGCGCCGAAACTCTAGCCGCTGCCGGTGACACTTACATCGCCGCTGCTCGTTTCGCGGAAGCAGCTACTGCCTATGAACAGACAGTTCGCTTACAACCCGACAACGCCGCCGCTTACAGCAATCTCGGGTACGCGTACGACAAACTCGGTAAGGTCAACGAGTCGATAACGGCTTTAAATAACGCCGTCAGGTTGCAACCAGATGACGTTATTGCATTCAACAATCTCGGCGCCAGTCTTTATAAGGCAGGACGTTACCAGGAAGCGCTGGCAGCATTCCGCACTGCCGTCCGCCTGGCTCCGAACGATCACGATGCTCTGAACAATCTTGGCGCCGCGCTCTACGCGCTCGAACTCTACGAACCCGCCGCCCAAAACTTCCAGAGAGCTATAGCCGCCAAATCCGATTCTGCCGATGCGCAGTACAACCTGGGCAACGCTCTCTACATGACTGGCAAACACCGCGAAGCCGCAGCGGCATACCGTCGAGCAATTGAGCTGAAGAGCGATTATGTTGAAGCGCATACGAACCTCGGTAGTCTGCTGATCTCGCCGGGCGATCTCCGTACCGCGATCAGTGAGTTGCAGGAGTCGATCCGTCTGCGGGCGAGTAATCCGGTCGCACATAACAATCTTGGTTATGCTTACGTCAAACTGAGTGAGACACAGGATCGAGCCGCGGCAAATCAATACCTGCAACAGGCAGTCGTAGCCTACAAAGAAGCACTGCGGCTAAAACCCGATTACGTCAAAGCACAGAACAATCTCGGTGCCGCTTACAACAAGCTCAACCAGTATCAGGAGGCATTGGAAGTCCTGCAACGCGCGACGCGCGCGAAGCCTGATTTTCCGGAAGCGCATTACAACCTCGGCACCGCGCTCTACAATCTTGGACAGTTCAAAGAAGCAGTGGCCGAGTTTCAGCAAACGGTCCGGCTCAAAAGCGATCACGCAGACGCTTACAACAGCCTCGGGACCGCTCTTTACAAGGATCAGCAGTTTGAGCCTTCTATTGACGCGTACAAGAAAGCGCTCGCGCTCAAGCCTGGCAACGCCGAGACGAATAACAATCTCGGGACCGTCTATTTCCGCACCAAGCGTTACCAGGAAGCCGCAGCTGCGTTTAAGGAAGCGATCAGACTCAAGCCGGATTATGGTGAAGCGCATTTCAATCTCGCGCTCACTTATATCGCGCTGAAGGATCGCAAAGCCGCGTTGGACCAGTACAACCGCTTGAAGAAAGTGGATCCAAAACTGGCGGACGACTTCTTCCAGCGTTACATCAAACCGAAATAAACGTTGACCTAAACATTCAGTAACAGTAGACTTACGCCAACAAGCGGGCGGAGTGGTTCTTATTGGAGAAGGGATACTTTGATGAATCAAAAACGACGTAATGGTCCCAGAGCAATTGCGGCGTTACTACTTTTCTCGATCGTCCAGGTTAGTTTGCAGGTTGGACTTGCCGAGCCAGTCAATAACGCGACTAACGCCACACCGGTTCCACAGCAGATCGTCGCGAGGTTAACGACAAGAAATAATCAATCGATCACTGTTAACGGACTCAGTGCGACTACAGGCGCTTCGATCCTGACTGGAGCAACGATTGAGACTGGAGCCGATCAATCGGCGACCGTCAATCTTGGTCCACTTGGTTCACTTGACATCGCGCCAAACACGAAGCTCGTGTTGACGTATGACGATCAGGGCAATGTGAAAGCGTTGCTCATTTACGGCTGCGCAGTCCTGACGGCAAAGAAGAAAACAAACGGTGAGATTGCGACTGAGCAGAGCACGCTCGGCAAGACGGATCCCGCTGCCGGCGGCGTTTTAAGACACTGCTTCGGGCCGGGCGCAACTACGACGCCTAATCCAACTCCCACAGGTGGCGGTGGTGGTGGACTCTTCGGATTGGGAACGGCTGCAACCGTAGCGATCTTCGCGGGTATCGGCGCAGCGGCTTTAACACCACTCGCTTTCCAGGACAACCCGAGCGGCGCTAACCCGTAGCCGAGTTTCAAATCAACATCTCTCGAGCGTGACGTTCATCGGGAACGTCACGCTTTTTGTTAGGCAGCCATGGCGAAAGACGTAAGAGCGGGGGCAAGCCCCTCTT
>JBKPJP010000170.1:0-7835 GCA_046730735.1 Acidobacteriota bacterium
GTTTTAGTGTCTTCGCTCATTCAACTGCCTCCAGCTTAAGGGGAGAAGAACTCTTAGCTACCGGCCGATCCGCTATGACACGATCGCGGGCATTTCTACTTGAAAACGCCATCAGCATCCCCAGCATCGCAAAGCTTGTAATCAAACTGAAACCACCGTGACTGACAAAGGGCAACGTGATTCCAGTCATCGGCAAAGCACGCAAGATACCGCCAATATTCACGAGAGCTTGAAAACCGACAAACGCTGTTAGACCTGCCGCGCACAACTTCGTAAACATATCACGCGCCTCCAGCGAAGTGCGAACTCCTGCGACCACAAAAATAATGATCGCGAGGATGATCACGGCCCCACCAGCGAGGCCTGTTTCCTCGGCAATTGCGGCGTAAATGTAATCGGAGTCGGCAATCGGGATCACTTCGGGGAAGCCCAGACCAAAGCCGCGTCCCGTTGATTTACCGGAGGCGATGCCAAACTGGGCCTGCGCGGGTTGAAACGCGAGTTGGTCGAACCAGATGTCAACGTTGACAGTCTTCTGCATCGCCGGACTCTGCTCGGCCAGTTCTTTCAGTCTTGGATCCTTCCGCAACGCGTCGTCGTAGTCTTTCTTCCACCACGAGACTTCCGGCGACGGCGGATCGAAACCGTCGAGCCAGAGATGGAAACGTTGTTGAATGCGAGAGGGAAGCGCGGCGCTGATCGGACGTGCAATCGTCGGCAGCAGCGGCACTTTTTCCTGTACGTCACGGGGCAACGCACCAACCACCAGAATGCCGATCACAAGCAGCAGTGAGCCGACGAAGAGAAGCAGTTGCGGCCAGCGACGTACGGCGACGAGATAGAGCGTCGTGTAAGCACCGCTGAAGATCAGCATCTGGCCGAAGTCTTTGAGTGCGAAGAACGGCACGAATGGCAGTATTGCCATCACGAGCAGCGGCACGATATCCCGAGCGCGTGGGATGCCCCAGTAAGTTTCAGCGAGATCTTTATAACGAGCAGTGAGAATACCGGCGAAGCCGACCAGGAACGGAATCTTTGAAGGTTCCCACGGCGTCATGTTGCCGAGTGCTTTACCGGCGCTCGAGGTGACGACCGCGATCGCGAGTGGGAGAAGCGTAAACAGGACGATGATGAAACTGTTTCGCTGTAGCCATAAGAGAAATCCGTCACGCGAACAGAATGAATACGCGATTGCGAAAGCGATGAATGAGAACACCGGAATCCAGGTGTAACTCGAGGTGAGAGCGTTCCCGAGTGAGTAGTTCGACTCTTTCTTCGGGAGCTGGCTGATATCGATCGGCTGCGCTGGAGTTGGAGGCAGGCCCATCATCTGTTTTTTGACGGGGTCGTAGTTCTCCATGATGTAGCGCGTGCGCAGCGCCTGCATCTTCTCTTCGCGCGCAGCGGCTTTGTTGCGCGCGTTGTATTCCGGATCGCTGTAGAGGCGATACTGGATCAACATGCCGAAGGAAAATAGGAGAATCGCGGTGGTGAAGAGAACCCAGTTGCCGGCGAATTTCTTACGACGCGACAGCCAGATCACGAGGAACATCAGGGGAATGAACATCATCAGATCGCGCACCGCGCCGATGATCGACGTCTCATAGCCGCGCAACAGCCCCGAACGATGCACGGCAAAGTACCCCGTGATCTCCAGGCCGAGAATGATCAGTAAGATTAATAAATGTGACGACGCGCGATTCTTCATACCATTTAGGCCGCGAATTTCACGGATGAACGCGGATTATCTTATCCGTGTTTATTCGTGAAAATCCGCGGTTAAATATCATCGAAAGTAGCCAAGGTCCCTCGCTTTCAACACGAGCGCCGCGGCAATCGGCGCCGCCGATCTCGATCCGTAACCACCACCTTCGACAATCACCGCCATCGCGAGCTGCGGTTTCTCGAGCGGCGCGATGCAGAGAAACCAACCGTCGATTCGCGGATTCTCGTTGTCCATGATCACTTCATCGTACTCGCGAATGATGTTGCCCTTATTGTCCTTTTCGACTTTGTGTCGCGTCTTCGGCTCGCCAGTCTTCGGATCGTAAACAGGCACGACTTTCTGCGCCGTTCCCGTCTTACCACCCGTGTTAATTCCCGCCGCTTTGACTGGGCCAAACACGCCGCGCGCCGTTCCACTTGGACCACCCGTCACGAGCCCCATGATCGATCGCAAACGCGCGGCAGTCTGCGGCGTCATCACCTGATTGAAGGCCTGCGGTGCCACGTTGTACTCGATCCGCGGCTTCATCAACTTGCCTTCCATATTTCCGATCGCCGACGCCGCGAGCGCCATCTGAAGCGGCGTCATCTGCCCCGCAAACCCCTGACCATATCCCATCAACGCGAGGTCGTATCTCGTCACTTGTTTACCGGTAACGATCGTCGCTTCTCTCGGCGCGAGCGCGCGTTTGACTGCATCAGTGCTCGCGTCCCAAATCCCCGGCAGTTTGCGGCCACGCAATGCTTCTGAAGGCGTGTCGTAGGCACCGATTCCCAGCAACTGCGCCGCGCGTTTCAAACGTTCCGCTCCGAGCTTTACGCCCATCTGCGCAAAATACTGGTTACACGAAACCTCATATGCCTCATCGATCTTGATGCGGCCGTGCACCTCGCCTGGTCCACCATCGTCAAAGATCACGTTCGCACCCGGCGCGGCATAGTAACCACCGCCGCTACACGTAAACTCAGTGTCCTGCTCCCCCGCGAGAAAAGCCGCGGTCATCGTCACCGTTTTGAAAGTCGAACCGGGAATGTAATAAGCACCGAGTGCACGACTGACCAGCGGCTTGTCGCGTTCATTCGCCTCCAGACGAATCCACGTCGCTTCGTCTTCAACTTCCGCCAGGCTGTAAGAAGGCTCACTGTAAAGCGCGAGCACGTCGCCGGTCTGCGGGTTGAGAATCACTACCGCGCCGTGCTTGCCTTTCAACTGGTCCACCGCGGCCTGTTGCAGCGAACGATCGATCGTGAGGCGCACGTCCTGATTGCCTTTAAACTCGACGTCCTTGCCTTTAACGATCTCGAGTGCTTCGGGTAAAGCGCCGCTTTGAACTCCGAACAGCGCCCGTTCGAGTCCCGGATCGCCGCGATCCGATCCGAAGATGTGGGCCAATGCCTTGTCCATCGGATACTCACGCCGGATGTTGCCGCTCGAGTCGCGTTTGTAATAAGCGAGCGGCTGGTCCACACGGCCACTGCGATCGAAGATCCAGCCGCGCAGCGTCGACTCCGAAAGACGTCGCACGCGCAGGTCCTTGTAACTCAAATCCTGAAACTTTTCGTTTTCTTCCGTAGCGTAATGGGCCCAGTAGATGTGAAAGCCGAACATGCCGAACGCGAGCAAGATGAACAACCAGCGAAGCGCGCGAAGCCCGCGATTGGTTGAAGTGGAGCCGAGTCGTTTTCTGACTTCTTTTGGAAGATCTTCAGGAACCGGCGGTCCGACCTGGCGGCGACTGCGAATCAGTCCGAGCAGCAAAAGCAAAATGACGAAACCAAAGCCGCCGACGTAGATCAGCGTGAACAATGCCGGTGTTCGTTCGGGCACATGAGGAGTCGGAAGGGGAGTAGCTGAAGAAGTTTGGAAGAGAAGTAGAAGTAATGTGAATCCGTTCATCCGGTTTCGCTACTCACTTTTGCGCAATCGTACTTCTACATCTCCGAAACCAACCACGTCGCCATCTTCGATCAGTCGCGATTCGCCGTAGGCGATGCGGCGTCCGTTGAGATAAGTTCCGTTGGTGGAGCCGGTATCGGCAACGAGGAGTGTGCCTTCAGAAGTCATCAACAGTGCCGCATGAATCTTCGAGACGCTCTTGTCGTTTATGGTCAATTCGTTATCGGCCGCGCGCCCGACGTTGAGTCGTTTTCCTCCGGGCTTGAAGATCAACGGCACTTCGCGTGTGCCGTTTGGCGTCGTAATGCGTGCGATCACCTGGATGTCAGGCATCGGCGGTGCCGCGCCTGGAATCGGCAAACCGGTTTTTGCCGCCCGCCGCTCTTCATCCTGACGCCTTAGATCTTCCTCAAACTCGCCAAACGTCGGATCGACAGAGATTCCGGTCGTGAAGATATCCACTTCGGCTTCGACCGTGACTGGTCCAAGAGTACGATAACGATGATCGTTGATGTGATCGATCGCGGCGGCCAGCACTTCGTTTTTCAGATCGTTAAGGATCTCTGGCGGCGCTTCGGAATGGGTACCCCACTCGACTTTCAGGACGAGGTGATGGGGGGCGATTCTGCCTTTCTTGCCTTCGTCGCGAACGCGCTCATCGATCAGTTTTTTCATGCGCTCGATGAGTTTGGAGGTGGTGAGTCCGCTTCGTGGTTCGACGGTACGACCGAGGCGGCGATCGACGACGCTGCCCATGCCTTCGAGCACGCGCCGCAGCAGGCGTTCGGGTAATGCCTCCTCACGCTTACTTTTTGCGTCTTCCTTTGCCTTGCCCGTCCGGTCTGCTGCGTCAGTCATGAATAGCTGCATTCTAGCCTAAATTCAGAGAGGGTTTCACGCAAAGACGCAAAGTTCACGCAAAGTCCGCAAAGAAGGGTCTACTCCTTTGCGTCTTCGCATAAACTTTGCGCCTTTGCGTGAAAAAAACGATCCAAGAGTTTCTGGAAAACTGTTGCCCCGGCTGACTGCGATACATTAAAGTAAATGTCATCACGCCCCAATTGATCTCACATCAATCTGAAGGAGGTCACAAATGTTACAGCAGGTATGGGATACGTTCGTCATGCTGATCCCTGTCTTCTTATTGCTCACGATGATCTTTGGGGCCGGCTTTTACATCGGGCGAGTCAGTAAGCGAGAATAGAGGAGACATGAAACGTTCTGGCATCGCTGATCTTCCTCTTCATGGCGGTCGTGTTCCGCCGTGGCTCGCCGAGCGCATGACTAAACTCGGCACCGCGATTACAGAGACGATCGTTCATCACTACGGCACTTCTGCTTTTCTAACCCGACTCAGCGATCCATTCTGGTTTCAGGCGTTCGGCGCGGTGATGGGAATGGATTGGCACTCTTCCGGTATTACTACTTCAGTAATGGGCGCGTTGAAGCGTGGTCTTGCTCCGCGCGCGAATGAACTGGGACTCTACGTCTGCGGCGGTCGCGGCAAGTCTTCCCGCAACACACCAAACGAACTTCGTTCACTCGCTGAACGCGGTGGCTTTGACGCCGACGCTCTCGTGCGCACCAGCAGGCTTACCGCTCGCATCGACAACAACGCCATCGCCGACGGGTTTCAGATCTACCTTCACAGCTTCGTGTTGAGCGACAAAGGCGAATGGGCCGTGGTCCAACAAGGCTTGAATGACGCGAACGGCCTGGCGCGTCGATATCACTGGCACTCTACGTCAGTGCGAGATTTTGTTAACGAGCCGCACACGGCAATCTTCGGCGAGAACCAGGGAACGATCATGAACCTCGTCGACTCGAGAGCCGATCGCGCCCAGACCGCGCTGCTCGAGATCGCGAATGACCATCCGGAAAAGACGTTGAATGAAGCTCGTCATCTTCAACTACCGTCGCATCACGATGTGCGCGCGAAGAATGTCGATCTGAAACGTCTCGGAGCCGTGCTCGCAGTGGCTTACGAACGCGGCCTGCATGATTTCGCCGAGTTGCTGCTGCTCGAGAAACTCGGACCACGCACATTGCAATCCCTCGCACTCGTTGCGGAAGTCGTTCATGGCGCACCGAGTCGATTCAACGATCCGGCACGATTCGCGTTTGCGCATGGCGGGAAGGATGGGCATCCGCATCCAGTGCCTTTGAAGACCTACGATGAGTCGCTGCACTTCCTGCGCAACACACTGAACGCAGCGAAGGTCGGTCATACCGAGAAGCTTGACGGATTTCGGCGTCTCGATGGCTTCGTGCGCAACGTTGAGAAGCAACTCAAACCGAAAGCAGACTTCGACGCGCTTCTTCGTCACGAAAATGCAATCTCACCGAGTCTCAATGGTCGCACTGTTTTCGACGACAAGCGGCGTTTTGTTAACCCGCGTCAGGGCTCATTGTTCTAATTTCAATACAGCCTTTGATTTCGTGGGCCCTTTTGCTAATCTTTTTTCCGACCCCCATCACAACTTGCCCCGACAGAAAGAGACGTAGACGGAGTGCGCTATTTGCATTCCTATTAAGTATTGAAGGAGCAAATAACTATGAGCTTTAAGAGACTTTACCCGATCACGGTGGGCTGCGTGCTGGCCGTCTTAATGTCGATCGCGCCTGCCGTTCTGGGCCAGGCGACGACCACACAAACCACTCAGAACCAGAACCCGAACATGACGCTGCGTTCGGTTCCCAGTGGCTCAAAGATGAAGTTCAGAGGCGTGGTCATCAGCCGCAATGCAGACGTTTTCACCATTCGCGACCGTAGTCGCGCTGACTATCAAGTTCTCATTACCGACAATACGAGCATAAAGACCCACGGCGGTTTCCTTAAGTCCGGAAAGAAATATCCGGTAACTGACATTCTGCGAGGATTGATCGTGGAGGTCGAAGGACGTGGCGATTCACAGGGTCAGTTGGTGGCCGACAAGATTCGCTTCAACGAATCCGACATGCGCGCCGCGATCACTTCGGACACACGCGTAAGTCCGGTCGAGGCCAATCAGGAGCGTATGGCCGGCCAGATGGACGAGCTTTACGCTGTCGCGGCAGAAGCCCGCGCGGAAGTGAAAGCTGTAAATGAACGGGTTTCATCGCTCGACGACTACGACGTGCAGGAAACTGTTTCAGTCACGTTCCGTACAAACAGCGCCGTGCTGTCGCCCGAAGCCAAGGCGCAGCTCGATACCCTCGCCGCGAAGACGACGGGTGCGCGCGCGTTCATGATCGAAGTTGCCGGACACACTGACTCGACGGGCAGCGACGCGAAAAATTTCCGTCTCAGTCAGGAACGTGCCCAGGCTGTCGTGCAGTACCTGGCCGTTCAGCACAAGATTCCGCTGCGCCGGTTTGTCACACCGATGGGTTATGGCAAAACGGAAGCAGTGGCTGACAACACGACACGTGAAGGACGTTCGCAGAACCGGCGTGTGGACGTGAAGATGATTATCAATCGTGGCCTGAACCAGCAGCCGGCCACGAGTTCGTCGCAACCAGTACGACCGTAAGACAGAGAGTATGCAGGAGCAGGATACAGGGAGCAGGAGCAGCCGGACTGTTGCTGCTCCTGACTCTCCTCCTGCTTTTGCTGATTTCTGACATATTCGTTGTATTTCGTTTAAAGCCATTTCGCTGACGTTCCCGCCAGTACACGGTTTAAGTGTCCCAAACCCGCTTTCGTAGAAAACCAGCCAATTTAGCGTCAAAATTTCGTTAGAAACAGGCTTTTTGCGCTCGTTTTCATGGCCCCCTAATTGCTAATTGAAGGGGCATGACAAACAGTGAAGTCTTCCCAATTCTGCACGGTGCCCTGGCGGCCACAAAGAAACCTGAACTAGCGCCAAATTCCGATTTGGCATTAGCAATCGCCGCCGGCAAAGGCGACATGGGCGCGTTTGAGAAGCTTTATGAGCGTCACAACCGGCGGGTGTACTCCCTGTGTCTGCGAATGACGCAGAATGCGGCTGAGGCTGAAGATCTCGCGCAGGAGGCATTCATACAGCTCTTCCGCAAGATCGGCAGCTTCCGGGGTGATTCCGCCTTCACAACCTGGCTGCACCGGCTGACGGTCAACCAGTGTCTGATGCACTTCCGCAAACGCAGCGTGAAGATGGAGAAAACCACTGAGGAAGGCGAGACGCCGGTACAGATCGTCAGCGGCACTGAAAATCCAAACTCGATGCCGGTGATGGACCGCATCGCACTGGAC
>JBKPJP010000171.1:0-4477 GCA_046730735.1 Acidobacteriota bacterium
GATCGTACGCCAGCCGGACGACGACTCGATGCGACGTTTTGCGAAAGAGATTGCTTCGCGTGGTTTGAATAGAAACGATGCGAGGGAAGTGCGACGTCAGGAGATGGGGCCGCGCGTCGTGCCCGACAGTAAGCCTTACACTTTCAAATACGCGTCACCGGATAAGGATTTCAATATCGAGGTGCGCTTCAAGGCTTCGCAGGTTTCAGATGCGGAGGTGGCGTTGATCTTGAGGGCCGTCGCTGACGAAATCGATGACGAGCCGCCGCAGGATTAATTCGCCTGCCTTTTCTTTTCCGCCGCGGCACGCTTCTGCAACGACTTTGCCCAACGCTCAAACGTCGGCTGCAGTGGTTTGAACAGCTTTGCTCTGAAGCTGTGCTTCTTCTCGTTCCACGCCTTCAACTGTTTCTCAGTGTATGCACGCACCGCGGGCTCGAGTTGAGTCTTCTTGAGCGAGTGCTTGAGGGTTAAGTGGTAATGTTGAGCCACGAGTGAAAACACGAGGGCCACGAGGTTGCTCTTGAACGAGAGTCGCGGAATTATCTTCTTGTGAAACGGCTTGTCAGACGGCAACAGGACGTTCACCGCGATTTCGAGCCACGCGCCTTTCGGGCCCTGGCGCGGATGATAGAGTCCGGGTAGCTCGGTCGCCTGAAATTGTCCCTTGATTCGCGGGTCGGTGATATAAGGCACCAGCCGGATGCGCTCGATGCCGCGTGTGTGTTCGCGCGGCAGGCTATCAAAGGCGTTCTCGATCTGTTCCAGAGCGCCTTTCGGTAAAGCGCCCTCATACTGGTTCTCAATACGTATCGCCATAGAAGTGAGTCACTTTAGGGGAAGGCAGTGAAGACGGTCAAGTGAGGGTGTTCTGATCCGTGTTCATCCGCGAAATCCGCGGTTAAAACTTGTCTGTAACCGCGCCAAGGCTGGCGCTACTTACGAGTGCGGCATACTTCGCGAGGACACCAGTTTTGTATCTCTGATCGCGTGGTTGCCATTTTTCACGCCTGCGCGCTAACTCTTGCTCGGCAATGTTGAGTTGCAGCAATCGGCGCTCAGCGTCAATCGTGATCGAATCTCCTTCTTCAACCAACGCCAGATTGCTTCCGACCGCCGCTTCAGGCGCAACGTGACCGACGACCATTCCGTAAGTCCCTCCTGAAAAGCGGCCGTCAGTGATCAGACCCACTGAGTCGCCGAGTCCGGCGCCGATGAGCGCTGACGTGGGCGCGAGCATCTCGCGCATTCCCGGACCACCCTTCGGACCTTCGTAACGAATCACCACCACGTCGCCCGGTTTAATCTCCCCTGCGAGGATCGCGTGCACGGACGTCTCTTCTGAATCAAACACACGCGCTGGGCCGGTAATAACTTTGTTCTTCACTCCGGAAACTTTCGCAACCGCGCCCTCGAGCGCGAGGTTGCCGCGCAGAATCACGAGGTGTCCTTCGGGATAAAGCGGATCGTTCCACGGACGAATCACGTCCTGGTCAGCGCGTGGACTCTCCGGCACGTCTGCGAGCACTTGCGCGACAGTCTCGCCCGTGATCGTGAGGGCATTACCGTGCAGCAAGCCTCGACTCAACAACATCTTCATCACCTGGGGGATGCCACCTGCCGCGTGCAGATCTGTCGCAACGTATTTCCCCGAAGGCTTCAGATTACAAATCACCGGCACTCGTTCACGGATTCTTTCAAAATCGTCGAGTGTCAACTTTACTTGCGCTGCATGAGCAATCGCCGGCAGGTGCAGGACTGCGTTCGTCGATCCACCGACTGCCATCACAACGGCGATCGCATTCTCGAACGACTCGCGAGTTAGGATTTGCCGCGGCAGAAGTTGTTTTCGAACGGCATGAGCGAGAGCTTCGGCTGAAGCGGCGGCGTTATGGACCACGTCGTCACTATCAGCCGCCATCGTCGAAGAGTAGGGAAGCGCCAAACCCATCGCTTCGATTGCTGACGACATCGTGTTGGCAGTGTACATGCCGCCACACGAACCAATACCGGGACAAGCACGGCGCTCGATCTCGACGAGATGTTCCTCGCTGATCTTACCCGCGCAGTATTGGCCGACGGCTTCGAACGCGCTCACAATCGTTAAGTCTTCGCCGTTGAAATGACCCGGCCGAATCGTGCCGCCATAAATAAAGATCGCCGGGATGTTCAGACGCGCGATCGCAATCATCGCGCCCGGCATGTTTTTGTCGCAGCCGCCGATCGCCAGCAGCCCATCGACTGACTGTGCCTGGCAGACAGTTTCAATCGCATCCGCGATCACCTCGCGCGAGACGAGGGAATACTTCATTCCTTCAGTCCCTTGCGAGATGCCATCGCTGACGGTGATCGTGCCGAATGTTTGCGGCATCGTGCCGGCTTGTTGAAGGACCGAGACGGCGCGATCGGTGAGACGGTTCAAACCGGCGTTGCACGGTGTGACGGTGCTGTATCCGTTGGCGACTCCGATGATCGGCTTTTGAAAGTCGCTGTCGTTGAAACCGACGGCGCGGAGCATCGCTCGATTCGGCATTCGCTCCAGGCCTTTGGTAACGGCGTGACTGCGCACTGTTGGACCACCCCTCAATTACTGGCTTTGTCGACCAATCGACTCTGACTCAACCACGGCATCATGTCTCGCAAACGCGCGCCGACGCGTTCGATTGGATGCTCGCGGGCCTGCCGGTCGAGCTGTTGGAAGTTTTGCCGTCCGTCTCTTGCTTCCTTCATCCAATCACGCGCGAAGGCTCCCGATTGTATCTCAGCCAGCAGGGCCTGCATACGGTGCTTCGTCTCGTCGTTTACTACGAGTGGTCCGCGAGTCATGTCGCCGTATTGTGCCGTGTTGGAAATTGAGTAGCGCATTTCGGAGATGCCGCCTTCGTAGAGTAGATCGACGATCAGTTTCATCTCGTGCAGGCATTCGAAGTATGCCATCTCGGGCGAGTAGCCGGCTTCGGTTAACGTTTCGAAACCGGCTTTGATGAGCGAAGTCAGACCACCACACAACACTGCTTGTTCACCGAAGAGATCGGTCTCAGTTTCTTCGCGAAAAGTGGTTTCGATGATTCCCGCGCGTCCGCCGCCGATGGCCGAGGCATAGGCCAAACCAATCGAAGTGGTATCTCCGGTTGGATCCTGACTGACCGCCAACAGGCACGGCACGCCCGCGCCACGGTTGTATTCGTGGCGGACCAGATGGCCCGGACCTTTCGGCGCGACCATGAAAACATTCGCGTCAGCCGGCGGCTCGATAAACTTGTAATGAATCGAGAAGCCGTGAGAAAAGGCGAGATACTTGCCGGGAGTAATCGACTCGGCAACTTCACGCGCGTAAATGTCCGGCGCGAGTTCATCCGGCACGAGCATCATCACGAGGTCCGCTTCGGCGGCAGCCTGGGCCACCGGCAACACTTTCAAGCCGGCGTTCTCAGCTTTTTCCCACGATACACTGCCGGTACGTAGACCAACCGTGACGTTGCAGCCGGAGTCTTTTAGATTATTCGCCTGCGCGAAACCCTGGCTGCCGTAACCAATGACCGCGATCTGCTTGTTACACACGAGGTCTATGTTGGCGTCTTTGTCGTAGTAAATCTTCATTCACGAAAGCGTCCTTTCCAAAGAGGTTTTCTCACGCAAAGTCGCAAAGAAAACCGTTCAAACACTTTGCGCCTTTGCGTCTTTGCGTGAGACTTTTTCTTCGCCTAACGAAGCTGCGAGTCTGTTGATAGCGATGAACCCGGTGCGCGTGATGTCCGTAACGCCAATGGGCCGCAGCAACTCGATGAACGTGTCAATCTTTTCCTTATTGCCGGAAGCCTCAACGATCAATTGTGTGTGCGAGATGTCGACCACTTTCGCGCGAAAGACACTGACGAGACTCAGCACCTCCTGTCGATCCGCGCCCGCGCTTGCAGATACAGTGATCAGAGCCATCTCTCTTTCGATATGCGGGTGCGTCGTTACATCCTGCACTTCGCGAACGCGCGCGAGTCGTTCACATTGTTTGACGATCTGGTGAATCGTGCGATCGTCGCCGCGTGTGACAATCGTGACGCGAGACCAGCGTGAATCGAGACTCTCACCGACAGATAGCGTCTCGATATTGAAACCGCGCGCGCTGAACAGTCCCACGATTCGCGATAACTCGCCGGGTTCGTCAGCGACGATTATTGAGAGTGTATGACGCATTACTGAGTGATCATGTCGCGCGCGTTTGCACCTGCGGGCACGATTGGAAACACGTTCTCCTCTTTAGTAACCACGATATCCACTACAGCAACGCCTTTGTGGCTCAGAGCCGCCTTCAGCACATTGCCCAACTCACTCGGTTTCTCCGCGCGAAAACCGGCGGCGCCGTACGCTTCAGCGAGCTTCACGAAATCGGGCGCTACTGAAATGTCTACTTCAGAGTAAGTGCGGTCATAGAACATTTCCTGCCACTGCCGCACCATGCCGAGGTAACCGTTGTTCATGA
>JBKPJP010000172.1:0-3609 GCA_046730735.1 Acidobacteriota bacterium
TCATCAATTCGACGAAACGTGGATCCTCGTGCATGTCAGTCCAGTTTGGATCAGACTCAAACCACTTGTAATTCTCATTGCCGAGACTGATGGCAGTTTCCAACCATCTAAGCGCTTCGACTTGTCGGCCCTGCAAAAGATAAGCAGACGCGAGCCAGTAAGAAATATCGTAATCGGCTTCGGCTACCTGCCTGACTTTCGGCGTGAGTTGTTCGTTTGCTTTAGTGTGTTGACCCTGTGCGCTCAAACAGATTGCGAGGATCGGCCGCACGCCGTCGATCTGCGGGTGCTGTTGCAAAACCTGCTGGAGGATCTTGAGCGCTTCGTCAACCTCGCCTTTGTAATAAAGCACGCGCGCCGTGAAAACTCTGATCAGTGGATGTTCGGGCTCGATTTCATGACCCTGAGCGAGCTCCCGTGAAGCCTCTTCGTACTGGTGCTGATACATGAAAATGCGCGCTCGGTTATAACTCGCCAGCACGCGTTCGCCAGGATTCAACTTCACCATGCGATCGAAACTGCGCAACGCCTTTTCATAATCACTATCCAGACGCGCAACCACGCCGCGCACAAACCACACCCCCGGATCGTTTGGATACTCATCCCGCAGCAGTTCGACTTCCGTGCGCGCTTTCTGTTTCTGGCCGCCGGTGAGATAGATGAACACCATGTGCATCCGCGCTTCGAGCAGTCGCGGATCGAGCTTCAGCGCTTTACGAAACGCGTTCTTCGCCTTTTCATGATCGCCTGCCTGGCCCAGGCCTTTCAACACGCGATTGACGTAACAACTACCGAGCGCTGAATAGGCGAGTGCGAAGTTGGGATCGATCTCGATCGCACGTCGAAAATGTTCGATGGCGGAGTCGAGATGTTCGCGCAGAATGGTGTGATAGATAAACGTCGCGAGGCAATCGCGGCCGCGCAGGTACTCTTCCGAAGCGGCAGCATCGGCGGTCGTCTTGCGTGCCAGTTCGTCTTTTTCATCCGGACTCAATTCGAGGCGCAGGCCTTCGACGATACGCTGCACGATCGTGTCCTGGACGCCGATGATGTCGCGCGCTTCGGCGTCCATTCGTTCACTCCAGAGAATCTCCCCAGTGCGCACGTCGAGCAATTGGGCAGTGACGCGGAGTCGATCGCCCGCTTTCAGGAATGTTGCGGTGAGAATCGCGTCCACGCTGAGTTCGCGTCCGGCTTCAGCGGCGTCAACAGTTCTATTCTGATATTTCACGATCACTGACGACGGCCGCACTACGAGTGAACGAACACGCGCGAGCTCCGTAATCACAGCATCTGCGAGGGAAAACTGGTAGAAGTCGATCTCGCGATCGTTGCCGACGTTTTTGAAAGGAAGGATAGCGACGCTCTTGCGATCGCGATCGCCGACACTCGTCAGCGGGCTCGGTTGAGAATCGCGGCCGGCGGATCTTGGACCAGACGCAGAACCCTCGCCAGTCTTGCCGCCCGTCAGCCAGCGCAGCGCACGCGTGACCGGCCCCTCCTGTTTGAGATGTTTGGGAGCGACCGGCAACGCACCGTCATCCATGCCCGGAACCGATTCGGTTCCGAGTTCGCGAATGATCGCACGCAGGTCGTCGGCGAAGTGAGAAATCCTTTGATAACGATTGCGTGGATCTTTCGCCAGTGCTTTGTCGATCACTGCCTGCAACTTCGCCGGCACGCGACCCGGCCGCATCTTCGAGAGCGGCTCCGGCTCATCATTCAACACTGCATGACGTACTTCGACCGCGGTTTGACCGCGGAATGGCCACGTGCCCGTCAGCATTTCGTAGAGCAGCACGCCGGTCGAGAAAATGTCAGCACGTGCATCAACGCGATCGCCGCGCGCCTGTTCGGGCGCCGCGTATGTGGCGGTGCCGTAGGGAACGCCGACTTCAGTGATCTCAGTGTGGTGAATCCCCGAAGTACGTGCCTGGTCGTCGTCGAGCAGTTTGGCGAGGCCGAAATCCAGTACTTTGACCTGACCGCTTGGCGTGACCATTACGTTGCCGGCTTTGATGTCGCGATGGATGATGCCGCGAGCGTGAGCGGCGCCGAGTGCGTCCGCGGTTTGCAACGCGATCGACAACGCGCTCTCGAGCGACAAGGGACGACCGTTTACGAGTTGCCGCACGTTTCGACCTTCGATGTACTGCATGGCGATAAAGTGAATGCCATTAATCTCGTTGAGGTCGAAGATGGTGCAGATGTTCGGATGATCTAACGCCGACGCGAGGCGCGCTTCGCGTTCGAAACGTTTGAGGTTAGCTTCGCGGGCAGTCAGTTCCGCAGGCAGCACTTTGATAACGAGCGTGCGACCCAGCTTGGAATCGACGGCTTTATAGACCGTGCCCTGTCCGCCCTCACCGAGCTTCTCGAGGATCTTGTAATTCCCCAGCGTGGTGCCGATCATGTTCAGACCAAGCCGCAGATTCACGCAGATAAACGCGGATCTAATCGGCGTTCATCTGCGTGAATCTGCGGCTAAAAACCTTCCGTCCTATTCAGTAATTCCCATCTGCCAGAGCATGAACGCGTAATCGAATGCCGTCTCGCGCAACGCGTCGTAGCGGCCTGACGAGCCGCCGTGTCCCGCCCCGAAGTTCACTTTCAACAGTAGTGGATTGTTGTCAGTCTTCAAAGCCCGGAGCTTAGCCACCAGCTTTGCGCCCTCCCAGTACGGCACCTGACTATCATTTACCGAAACCTTCACCAGCATTGCGGGATAATTCTGTTTGGTGACGTTGTCGTACGGCGAATAGGTCTTCATGTAATCGAACGCGGGTTTCTCGTTCGGATTGCCCCATTCGATGTACTCACTCGTCGTCAACGGCAAACTCGCATCGAGCATCGTGTTCAGCACGTCGACAAAAGGCACTTGCGAAACCACTGCCTTGAACAAATCAGGTCGCATATTGCTGACCGCGCCGACCAGTAGCCCGCCGGCACTACCACCCTGAATTACAAGCCGATCTTTCGACGTGTACTTTTGTTTGACGAGGGCTTCGGCGCACGCGATGAAATCGGTGAACGTGTTCATCTTCTTCATCATCCTGCCGGCCTGGCGCCATTCCTCGCCTAACTCGCCGCCACCGCGAATATGTGCGATCGCGAAGATAACGCCACGATCGAGAAGACTGAGACGACTCGAGGAAAACGTTGGCGGAATCGACAGGCCATATGAGCCGTAGCCGTAGAGCAACAGCGGCGCGCTGCCGTCAAGCTTCACTCCCTTGCGATACACGACCGACATGGGAATCTTCGTTCCGTCCGCAGCCGTCGCGAATACTCGTTCCGACTGGTAGTTGGTGCGAGCAAATCCGCCGGGCACTTCAGTCTCTTTGAGCAACGTCGTCTTGCCCGTATTCATGTCGTAGTCAAAGACCGAAAAAGGCGTAACGAGCGAGTTGTAGCCAAAACGGACCACGGAGGTGTTGAATTCACGATTGCCAGTCAGTCCAACCGAGTAGACCGGTTCCGGAAACTTGATGCGATTACGTTTGTTGGTCTTGAAGTCGAGCACTTCCAACTGTTGCAGACCATTTTCCCACTCAGACAACACTGCGTGATCGGCAAAGAGACTGATCGCTTCCAGCTTCACTTCCGGCC
>JBKPJP010000173.1:0-11189 GCA_046730735.1 Acidobacteriota bacterium
CTTTGCCTTCGAGAATCGATCCAATCACTTCGCGTTGGCCTTCGCGAAAGTCTTCGAAGCCGAAGTGCTGTCGAAGCGAAGCGACTGCATCGGTCAGAGAGTGCATGCGCGAAGTCTATCAATTCGTGCAAATCCGCGGGAAAAAAGTTGTGTTTCTCGGGTTGGGCGGACCGAGAGCGAAGTCTGCGACGTTGTTGCGTGTGTCCGTGCAACCGCCGGCAGCCCGCAGGAGCGCATTCGTATTGCTCGGCGCGGGAGCAGGAGCAGGGCCGCGGAAGCAGTTGGCAGTGCTGCCGTAACCAAGCAGGTCGACGATGTTCGGATCGTTTGGACATGCACCGGTGAGCGTAGTGGAGGTTTTGACGAGCGCGACTTTGCCGGAGCCGGCGGCCATTGCAATCGTGCCTGTCGCATCGGGCGCTGGTAGCGCGATTCCATTACTGCCGCCTGAGCTTTCCTGAATGAGATAGTACTGTCCGGGTAGCAAGGTTACTGATGAGAGCGGTGTCACTGACCATGTTGAGGCCGTGGCGCTCGCGTATTGTACTGACCAACCACTCAGGTTGACGCTTGCATTGGTGCCGTTGAAGATCTCGATGAAGTCGTTTCGAAAAGGCGCGCCGGCGTTTCCGCCACCACCGAAGATCTGGCTGATCACGATACCTGAGGTAGGCGAAGGTGAAGGTGAAGGTGAAGGACTCGCTGCTGGAGTCGGAGTTGGTGTCGGGCTTGGAGTGGGTGTTGGCGTCGGTGTCGGTGCTGTGCCCCCGATCGTTACTGATACTGCATTACTCTGCACGCCATCCGCCGTAACGATGAGCGTGCATCTGCCTGCTCCACGCAAGTCTGCCGGGACCAACGCGTGTATCTCATCCAGCCCGATCAGACTTGCCGGCGCAACTGTCTCAACAACACTAGTCTCACCGCAGATCATAACAGAGACATTATTTGCACGTACCACGCCAGTTGCGAAGATCGACAATCTCAGTAAACCGTTTGACGGATCGAATGGCGCGGGGCTCAACGTGTCGGAGTTAAGGACGATCGCGTCGCCGCGACCATCACCCGCGACCGTGAACACCCCGGGAGCCGCTACTGAGATATTTGCCTGCGCCTTCGATGACAAGCCGTCACCGTTAGTAACTAGAAATTCTGCTGGTCCAGCCCGTAACTCAGCAGGCACAACAAACACGACCTCATCCGCGGCCGCATAAAAGATTTTTGCTGGTAGACCATTAACGGTAACTGTAGTTCCTCCAAACGAGACCAGAGCGCTGCCGCGAATACTTGCGATACTGCCCGGCGCAATCAGTGACGGTTGCGACTCGTTTCCATCTGCTGCCGCATTGAAGACACTCGCAACACCAACCGGCCGCGGCGCGACCGCCGCGAGATAGATCTCGCTGTTGTTGCGCAGATCGTCATCGCTGACGGGCGCGGAAAGAATTCTTGGGAAATTGAACGCCACGCGGCTGCCATCAAAATTGAGTGAGGCAACAACTTCCGCAGTTGCAGTTCCGGGCGCGGTGGTGATCTGTTCCACATTGCCGGTTGGCAGATCCAGAACATACAACTCGACACCACCATCGCTTGCATTCGTCACTCGACGCCGCGTTGCGAATGCCACACGTCTTCCATCGCCGCTAATCGTCGGTTGCAGACCGACGTCCGTTACTCTCGATCCCAGCTTAGTCAGTTGCCGGATCGAATTGTCACGTGCCTCGTAGAGGAACACTTGGGTCTGATTCGGTGCAGTCAACGCTGAATAGACCAGCCGCATGCCATCATTACTTACGGCTCGACCTTCGGTGAGCGACAGGGTTGCGACATCCGATGCGATCACGTGTGCCGTAGCGGTCGATGTTTCGATCAGCATGAGATCCGCATCCCTTTTGTAATAGACGCGCGAGCCGTCACCGCTAATCTTCGGACTGCTCGCTGAGATCTCAGAAGTAAGTTGTGTAAATCGTTTCTGAACTGTGTCGTACAAAAAAATCCCGCGCTTAGATGAAAATGCAATCGTGCGTCCGTCACCTGTGATCGAAGGCTGAAAGTTGCCGTCAACAAGTCGCGAAGCAACAGAGGCAGGCTCAGTATTCGTAAGTTGCCGCAACTTCATGCCGTCAAACAGGAAGATCTCAGAATTTCGATCCTCATTCTGCCCGACCAAATCTTCCGTCGACGCAAACGCGACAATCTTCCCGTCGCTCGACAATGCCGGACACACAACGCGTGTTGCGCCGATCTCCGTGACCGCTGAATCAACACCCGTGCGAAGCGCGTGAAACGAAGAAATCGCGCCAGTCTGCGCGAGATCTGCGGACGACTCAAAAACCACGACCTTCCCATCATCGCTCAACGTCGGATTGAGGTTCATCGCAAGCTCCGGCGTGTTCGTCACTCGCGTCAAGCTTGCGACAGACTCCACCCGCCTACTGCCAACATTGATAACGAAAAGAAAACTGGTGATGAGGAAACAGACTGATAGACGAAGCATAGTGAGGTTGCTCCTTGCTTAATTTAGTTGCTCAGATTTGTTGCGCATTCTACACCTCGTTTCAAAAAATTCAAGCAGAATCTGTTCGCAGTGTTATGCTCAGCGCGATGAAAATTCTCATCAGTGGCTCACATGGCCTCGTCGGCAAAGCGTTGACGCATTCGCTGACTGACGACGGTCACGAAGTCGTGCGGCTCGTGCGTCGCGAACGTAACTTCGGCTCTCCGGAAGTCGAGTGGTACCCGGACCAGGGTCGTATCGACGCCGCACACCTCGAAGGTATCGACGCGGTGGTCCACCTTGCCGGCGACAACATCGCCGCCGGCCGTTGGACGAGTCAGAAGAAACGCACCATCCGCGAGAGTCGCGTGCAGGGAACCTCTTTGCTGAGCGACACGCTCGCAAGTTTGTCGCGACCGCCAGCGATCTTCATCAGTGCCTCGGCGATCGGTTTTTACGGCAATCGCGGCGATGAGTTGCTGAGCGAAAAGAGCCCGCCCGGAGACGATTTCCTCGCCAGGGTTTGTATGGACTGGGAAGCAGCCACGAGATCCGCGGCGGAGAAGGGAATCAGGACGGTGCACGCGCGCTTCGGAGTAATTCTCGATGCACGCGAAGGCGCACTCGCGAAGATGTTACCGCCGTTTCGCGTAGGCATTGGAGGCAAGGTTGGTGATGGGAAACAGTGGATGAGTTGGATTGCGCTCGACGACGTCGTCGGCGGTCTGAAGTTTCTACTCGACGACAAGTCAATCGATGGCCCCGTGAACTTTGTGGCGCCTAACCCAGTCACGAACGCGGAGTTCACGTCAACACTCGGGCGCGTGATCTCGCGACCGACAATCTTCCCGATGCCTGCTTTCGCGGCGCGTCTTGCCTTCGGCGAAATGGCTGACGCGTTGCTGCTTTCCAGTCAGCGAGTTGATCCTGCTGTTCTGGAAGACAAAGGGTTTCTGTTCAACTGGCCCACACTTGAACCCGCACTAAGACATATCCTCGCGGATTAATGCGAGCTAAACTCCGGCAGCACTTGAAACACCTCGAGCGCATACTTCACGTTTCCAAACGGCGCTGACACCTGCACACCCTGAATCTCGTCGCGCACTTCGAGCAGCGACTCCTGCGCGATTTTCAAACCCTCGTCACGCGCGGCTTCCTTGCTGATGTTCGACGCCGCTCTCATGCGGTCCATGATCGACGGCGTCACACGCACGCCCGGTACTTCGTTGTGCAGAAACTCCGCGTTGCGATACGAAACGAGCGGCCAGATGCCGGCGATCACGGGAATGCGCACGTGCTCGATGCGTTTGAGAAAATCGCGCAGTTGCCCGGTATCAAACACCGGCTGCGTGATCGCATACTGCGCACCCGCTTCCACCTTCCATTCGAAACGCTTGATCTCTTCGTCGAGATTGATCGCGCCGGGATTCACGCCGACGCCGATACAGAAAGAGGTCGGTTCGCCGATCGGATTGTTGCCGAGATCGAGACCATGGTTCAGCTTGTTGACCATGTTCGTCAGACCGATTGAGTCGATATCAAACACGGCCGTCGCGTCCGGGTATGGTCCCATCTTCGGCGGATCGCCCGTGATCACGAGTATGTTGCGCAAACCGAGTGCGGCGGCGCCGAGCAGGTCCGACATCATTCCCAGCAGGTTTCGATCGCGACAGCAATAGTGCAACACCGACTCGATGCCGATCTGTTGTTCCACTAAAACCGCGGTAGCGATCGCGCTCATGCGCGACTGCGCGCGCGCGCCGTCAGGAATGTTGACTCCGTCAACACCGGCTTCTTTCAGTAGCCGGATCGAGTCGAGTGTTTTCTTCGCATCGACGCCCTTTGGCGGCAGCACTTCAACCGAGGTCACAAACTCGCCGAGGGCGATCTTTCGTCCCCACGCAGAACGCTCTTCAGGCGGAACGACGCGAACGTCGGGCGCCGTTTCTTCAGCGGAAACTGTCGCGCTGCCGCTGAAAGCGGCGCGTTGCGCACGTGGTGATGCAGCGCGCACTGAATCAGAGATCAGCTTGATATGCGCCGGTGTGGTGCCGCAGCAACCACCGATAAACTTCGCGCCCGATTGTATGAATCGCCTGGCAAACTTCGACATGTACTCAGGCGAGCACATGTAAAACTGCCGGCCCTGTACGTCGCGCGGCAATCCCGCGTTCGGTTGCGCCGACAACTTCTTCTTCGTGACCTGGCGCATCTTCTCGAGGGCCGAGAGAATGATCGCTGGTCCAACACCGCAGTTCAGCCCAATCACGTCTGCGCCCCACTGGTCGAGACGTTCGGTGAACAGCTCCGGCGTGGTGCCAAACATCGTGTTGCCGTCAGTCATGATGGTCATCTGCGCGATGATTGGCAGATCGCAGAGTTCGCGCACCGCGCTGATGGCCTGACGCATCTCGGAAACGTCCGAGAATGTCTCGAGACAGAAGAGATCGATACCGCCTTCAAGCAAACCGACTGCTTGTGCTTTGAACAATTCGCGCGCTTCCTCAAAGGAGGTTGGGCCATAAGGCTCGATGCGCAAGCCGAGTGGACCAATTGCCCCCGCGACATAAGCGCGATCGCCCGCGGCCTCGCGTGCGATCTTCGCGGCGAGCGCGTTGATCTCGTGGAGATTGCCTTCGAGTCCGTATTGCTGGAGTTTGTGAGCCGTGGCGCCGAAGGTGTTGGTCTCGATGATATCGGCGCCCGCTCGTATGTATTCGGTGTGAATCTCGCGCACCAGATCGGGGCTGCTGAGATTCAACTCGTCGTAGCAACGATTGATATAGACGCCCTTGGCGTAGAGCATCGTACCCATTGCGCCGTCAACGACGAGTATGCGGTCAGTAGAGAGAAGTTCTCGAAAAGGTTGCATCGCGAGTCCAGGAAACGAAAAAGTCCCGCGCTAACAACGCGGGACTTCAAATCCGTTTTGAAGTTTGTTGGGTCTTTATAAGCTACCCGAGCTGTTTAGCGGGTTATTTTACGTGGCCGCAAGTCGCCTTAACTCACCACGTTTTTCATCGTGCTTATACGCCGCCCGGACTGCGGCTGTCAAGTTTCTCTCCGCGTTCTCTGCGGTCCTCTGCGGTCCTCTGCGGTCCTCTGCGTTAAGATCAAGTTTACGCAGAGGGCGCAGAGGGTACGCAGAGGGCCGCAGAGGAGTTAGTCGTGGACCCAGTGCCCGAAGTCGGCGTAGGTTCCGTCGTCCCACCAGCGTTGCACAACGTAATCGTGGTTGTGAGCGCCGGCCTGGCTTTGGACCGTCTTGACTACCTGGCCATTCTCCCGCTTGGCCTTGAATGTCTCGTTCTCCGGGACCACCGCAACGATGTGTCCGTGACCGTTGTGGCTGTGTTGCTTCGCACGCGCGACCGTAATGCAGACCTTTCCCTGGTTGGCAGCGTCCTGCAGCTCAGTTAGCGAAGTAACGCGCCGCCAGCCAAAATGCTCGCCCCAGTCTTTGAACCAGTTGTTAAGACCGTTGGCGGTTATCTCCTCCACCGTTTCTCCATATTTAATCGGCACTGACTGGCCCTGCTTGAGTTTGAGCAATGCCTGAGTGGTCCACCACACGCGCGGCAGGTAAGCCTCAGTCATAAAGCAGTAGTCGTACGCGTAGATGTTGCAGAAAGTAGATCCTCCACTCGGCACATAACGAACACTCGACTCGACGTTGAACCAGTCAATGAGCTGCCTGATTGCACTCACTCTCGTCGCCGACGGATCTTCGGCGTGGCGTTTAACCGGCGGCACTTCAGTGAGCGGGTGTGCACGCAATTTATTCGCTCGAGTTACGGTCATGCCGGTAGTTGGGAGATCTACGGCCGTAATCTCTTGCGCAGTAACGGGAGCTCCGTCTGCGGGGCTGAGGAACTTTCGGTTAACGAACCCTTCAACGGTTGATTC
The DNA here is from genome assembly GCA_046730735.1 of Acidobacteriota bacterium. Classification (GTDB taxonomy): domain Bacteria; phylum Acidobacteriota; class Blastocatellia; order Pyrinomonadales; family Pyrinomonadaceae; genus PSRF01. Next base: position 6,404 of record JBKPJP010000173.1, read on the forward strand.
GTTCAAGGTGGTCCTCACGCGCCACCAGTTTTGCACTTCGGATTCAGCGAGTTTTGAAACCTCATGCCCGTGAGGGATGACCGCAAGAATGTTGTTTTGGGTGGGGTCAGGTGCGCTTCTCAGATTCAGTCCAAGCGGGGCCTGATCATTGACGACAAATTCATTTGGCGCAGGCATATCTTCCTCCTTAGCTAATGAGCAAAGCTTGTTTGGGTGACTTCATATGCATATGTGAAATCAACAGGAAAAACGTTTCAGGGGCGGGTTCCCGGAACTGGGACGAGCTTGTACTTAGTGTCCGGTTTTTTCTGTCATGATGACGAGAGGATTCAGAAAGACCGATCTGAGTGGAACGAATAAGTACAACAAATACAAGAACTTACGGGCATAAAAATTGAAACGAATTGGCAACCGAGTTCGTAGTTGGTCCATCAGAGTCGTGGTCCTCGATTACAGCTTGCTGTTGAAGTCGTGACTGTTTGCCCGGTGCAGTCCCCTGAGAGTTCTGCGCAATCAAAGAAATTGGTGCCTTATGGCCATCGTTCAACACATGGAGATCCTACTGAATGAAGTTTCCCCGCAGCTTACCCCATTTTCGCTCGATCAAGTTCGCACCCTTCGCTTTGGTTTCGCTTTTCCTTTTCAGCAATGTGACTGGAGTTCTGTTCAGTCGCGCGCTCGCGCCTGAAGCTGCTGCTACTCAGCGCGCGTTTAGTATTCCTGCTGACATTCCCACTTCAGGAGATCCGGAGTTGGATCGAATCATATTTGAAGTTGGTGAGAAGCAGGGTGTGGATCCGCGCTTCATTCACGCGGTCATCTGGCAGGAATCGAAATACGATACACATGCACGCTCGCATGCCGGCGCTCAGGGCTTGATGCAGTTGATACCTGCGACTGCGAAGCGTTTTGGTTGTGACAATCCGGACGATCCGAAAGAGAATGTTACTGCGGGAACAAAGTACCTGGGCTGGTTATTGAAACGTTTCTCAGGCAACGTTGAACTGGCGCTCGCGGGCTACAACGCTGGTGAAGGTGCGGTCGATAAATACGACGGCGTGCCTCCGTACAATGAAACGCAAAACTACGTGAAGATCATCTCAAAGCGTTACGGCAAGACCTATCATCCGGTGCTGCCACCGGCCCAAGCAGCTGAAGTTTTTCAGCTTCACGCCGACTAGAAATTAGCCACGGATAAACACGGAAGAGGCGGATTGGGACACCCGATCCGCCTCTTCCGTGTTAATCTGTGGCCCTAAGCTCCCGCATTACTGAACAAAGGAAACCTTTCCATGAGCACATCGCAAGATGCGGCTACCTCCGTCGCAGACCGTAGCTTCTTCGGACACCCCGGCGGTCTGTCAACCCTCTTTTTCACTGAGATGTGGGAGCGCTTCTCGTACTACGGTATGCGAGCGATCCTGCTGCTCTACATGACCAAGACGTTTGCGGAGGGCGGGCTTGGCCTCGATGAGAAGTATGCCGGCCTGATCTACGGTACTTACGTTTCCTCTGTTTGGTATCTGCCTCTGCCGGGAGGTTGGATTGCGGATCGGATATTGGGCGCACGGCGAGCGGTGCTGATCGGCGCGATCATCATCGCCTGCGGCCACTATTCGATGGCGATCAACTCGAAGCTGACCTTCTACGCCGGTCTCATACTCATTGCCTGCGGCACTGGACTGCTAAAGCCGAACATCAGCGCGATGGTGGGCCAGTTATATTCTGAAAACGACAGGCGACGCGACGCGGGCTTTTCGATCTTCTACACCGGAATCAATCTGGGCGCATTTCTTGCGCCACTCCTCGTCGGATATCTCGCACAGTCAGAGTCGTTCCGCAACGGTATTGCGTCCTGGGGATTTGACCCGAACTCGAGTTGGCACTGGGGGTTTGGCGCGGCCGGCGTAGGAATGACGCTCGGCATTATTCAGTATGTGCTCGGGCAAAAGCGACTGGCAGCAGTTGGACGTAAGCCTGACATTCCGTCCGCGACGGAACCGGGGACCAGCGAGGGAGTTGATTATCTGACACTCGTACTCGCGCTTATCGGCGGTGCGGTCGGTGCTGGGCTCGGCCTGTACTACGGCGAGGCTCGCATTTCAGCGTTGTTCCCGACTGTGGTGGGATTCTTTTTCGGGTACCTGCTGGGAATCATACGCCACTTACAAGGCGAGGAATTAAGGCGAGTGCTAGTCATCTTTATTCTGTTTGTTTTCTCGATCCTGTTTTGGATGACTTACGAACAAGCCGGTTCGAGTTTGACGCTCTTTGCTGATCGCCTGACGAGTACCACGATTCTTGGTTGGACCTACCCATCGAGCTGGTTTCAATCTGTTCCCGCGCTCTTTGTGATCGTCTTCGCGTCAATCATCGGCGCGGTCTGGCTAAAACTCGGAGACCGGCAGCCCTCGAGTCCAGGCAAGTTTACGATCGGACTATTCTTCGCCGGCATTGCTTTCGTCGTGATCGCGTTCGCCTCGACCCTGGCCGCCAACGGACGTGTGAGTCCGATGTGGCTCGTGCTGGTCTACTTCCTGCAAACTATTGGCGAGCTTTGTTTGAGCCCGGTCGGCCTCAGCACAGTTACAAAACTATCCCCGGGAAGAATGGTCGGACTGATGCTCGGCGTGTGGTTCCTTTCTATCTCCATCGGCAGTTACATAGCTGGATTGGCGACAGGACTATTCGCCGGTAACGACACGAGCGCGTTAACGCGAGGTTTCGGCATATTCGCCGGCATCACTTTGTTTGCGGCAATCATACTTGCAGTACTGACACCCCTCATCAAGAGGATGACTCCAAGAGCACAATGAAGAATACAATTCGACTCAGAGGACTTTTACTCGCGACGGTTTTCCTGGCCCTGAGTACACAGTCGTTAAAGGCACAAAACAAACTATTAACCATCGACGACATTTTCGATCCCGTCAAGAAGGTCAACTTCAACGGTACCACGCCAACCATTCGCTGGCTCAAAGACGGCAATCACTATCTGCTCACCAACGAAGCTTCGCGACGCGACGTGCCGCGCCTGCAAAAAGTGAATGCTGCAACGGGTGAAGCAGTAGCGTTCTTTGACGCCGCCAAAATGCAGGCTGCATTTGCTGCGCTGCCCGGCGTCACCGCCGAGGACGCGCGACAACTCGCCAACCGCGGCAACTACGATCTCAATCCCGCGCAAACTGCCGTTCTGATCAACTGGTCCAACGATCTCTTCTACTACGAGTTTGGCAGTGACCGCGCGATTCGACTCACGAGCGGGCCGGAAGAGGAAGTCGGTGAAGGGTTCAGTCCTGACGGCAGGATGGTCAGCTTTGTGCGCGGGAACAACCTGTACGTCGAAGACCTGGGTACGCAGCGCCGTGAACGAGCGTTGACGAGTGACGGTGGAAACAAAATTCTCAACGGTCGTTTGGATTGGGTCTACCAGGAAGAACTTTATGGCCGCGGCAACTTCGGTGCGTACTGGTGGAGCCCGGATTCAACGAGGATCGCGTTTCTTCGTTTCGATGAAAATCCTGTTCCTGAGTTCACCGTTGTCGATCACATTCCTTATGACCAGAACGTCGAGATCACGCCTTATCCGAAAGCCGGCGATCCGAATCCGATCGTGAAGTTGGGCATCGTCAGCGCCGCGGGCGGAGACATTCGCTGGGTCGATACGTTCAAGTATCAACCTGCTGATCTCTTGATCTCGCGCGTCGCGTGGAGCCCAGACGGTAAGAAGGTGGTTTACCAGGCGCAGAATCGCGAACAGACGTTTTTGGATGTGAACTATGCCGATGCGAAGGATGGCAAGTCGACGAACGTCATTCACGAGACGTCGAAAGCGTGGGTAGGGATTAACGAGGAACCAATCTGGCTGAAAGACGGAACGTTCATATGGGCCAGCGAGCGCGATGGATGGGAACACCTGTATCACTATTCGGCCGACGGCAAACTCCTGCGACAAATCACTGACGGCAAGTGGGAAGTGCGTTCAATTGAAGGCGTTGATGAAAAGAATGGTTTCATTTATTTCACTGCCACCGAGCACAGTCATATCGCGCCAAACGAGTATCGCATCAAGCTCGACGGCAGTGGTCTTACTCGCCTGACGATGACCGAGGGTTCGCATCGTGTCGATGTGAGTCCGGCGCACAACTACTTCATCGACTTCTGGAGTGATCTCAACACGCCTCAACAGGTCCGCTTGTATGACGCGGCGGGAAAACTCGTGCGTGTGATCAGTGAGAATAAAGTTGACGCGCTCAAGCAGTACAAACTCGGCACGGCGGAGTTGCTGCAAGTCAAAACGCGCGACGGCTTCGTGATGGAAGCGATGATGATCAAGCCGCCCGATTTTGACGCGCGTAAAAAGTACCCGGTGATGAGTTTTACTTACAGTGGACCACACGCGCCACAGGTGCGTAATAGCTGGGGATCGCAAACGTATATGTTTCACCAGTTGCTGGCCCAGAAGGGTTACATCATCTGGATTTGCGACAATCGCACGGCGAGCGGCAAAGGATTGGAATCGACGTGGTCCGTGTACAAAAACTTCGGCGAGCTCGAGCTGCGCGATCTTGAAGATGGTCTGACGTGGTTGAAGAGCCAGCCTTTTGTCGATGGTTCGCGAATCGGGATGTGGGGCTGGAGTTACGGTGGCTTCATGACGAGCTATGCGTTGACGCACAGCCAGTCGTTCAAGCTCGGTATCGCGGGCGGCACCGTTGCCGACTGGCGCGATTACGACACGATCTACACCTGTCTCTTATACACATCTCCGAGCCCACGAGACTTC
>JBKPJP010000174.1:0-9215 GCA_046730735.1 Acidobacteriota bacterium
ACGTTTGAAAAGCTTGCTTGGGAGGCGGTGACGCGCCTGCATCGTACCCCCATCCGGCCTCTATGGCAATAGGAAGTTTAACTATTACATGAGAAAACCGGCCAGGGGGATTCTGGGCGATACCTCTATTCCGACGTCTCTGGGTATCAAATTCTCGTCTCTTGAGAATTTTCATTTGCCTCAACTAAGCGTCGCACCGTCTCAAGCGTATCGATATCGCTCGTAGTCTTGTCCGGCCTCAGCCGAAGAATTCTCGGAAAACGAAGCGCATAACCGCTCTTGTGGCGCTTCGAAGGCTGGACTCTGTCAAACGTCACCTCAATAACAACCGTCGGCTCGACAACTCGAACCCGACCATGAGCAAACTCCTGTAACGTGTGATTTTTGAACCATTCCGTGAGCTCCATCAGTTCCTGGTCAGTCAAACCTGAATAGGCTTTACCTATATTCAGCAACTCATCGTCATCAACCGACCGGCGTACCGCAAACGTGTAATCCGAAAGCAGGTGTCGTCGTTTCCCGTGCCCGACTTCCACAGCCGTGACCGCAACATCGAGCGTCGCCATCGCACGCTTCAGCTTCAGCCAATCACGCCCCCTGCGCCCGGGTTTGTACGCCGACCCCGGACTCTTGATCATCAGCCCTTCATTTCCACGGGCCCGCGCCTGCTCAAACTCATCGTCAAGTAGAGCGGTCTCCCGTAGAAGCTTCCCGCGGGACATGCGCAGCGGCCCTTGATCTGGGACCAACTGGCCCAGTAGATGTCTTCGCTCGCTCAAGGGTTGGTCGATCAGCACTTTCCCGGCGGCATAAAGAAGATCGTAAGCCACGAGCGCGACCGGCACCGCTTCAAGCAGTTGAGTGCCTACGTTCTTCCGGCCCAACCGCTTCTGCAACTCACTAAACGGAAGTATCACTTCCCCATTCGCAGGAATAATCTCCCCATCAATAATGACGTCGCTCGTCAGCGAGCGAAGCGGCTCAATCAACTCCGGAAAACGATGCGTGATTTCATCCATCGTCCGCGAATAGATCGCAACTCTCCCCGACTCAACATGCGCCTGCGCACGAATTCCATCAAACTTGTCTTCAACTAAAAACCCCTCCGGCATGGTCCGGGCCACGTCAGTCAGATCCGCTGCGGGCGTCGCCAGCATGAACTTGATCGGATGAAACAACCGCATGTTGACGTCACGCAGATCTCCAACGCGCGCGCGCGTAGCGGTCTCACCGATGTCGCCCAACAGCATGTTCGCGTAAGCCACATCAGCCAGCGACTGTCCAAAAACACGCGCGATCGCATCCTCAACTAAACCTTCCCTTAAACCAATGCGCAGATCGCCCGACAACAACTTGACCAGATACTTCGCTTCCAGTGGCGATGCTTTGTGAAGTACTGCCGTGAGCAACGCAGTCTTGTTTTTTATGCCGCGTGTTTCACTTAGTCTCGCAATGAGCGACTCAGTTTCAGCAAGTGTGAGGGTAGGCTCAAACGATCTTTTCGCTTCTTTCACGATCTCAGCAGCAAGCTCTCCCGGATCACCAAGACGAACGTAACGCGGATAAAGATCCTCCGGACTGAAGCCCGTAGCTTCACTCAATGCAGCACTGATGATGCTGCCGCCTACATTCGTGGTACGAGCGTCGTTCAATGCAAACTGATGACCCGCGAAGTACCGTGCAGCTCGAGTTAAATCCGGATCGGAAAGTGTCTCGAGGTAACTTCCAAGTATCGCGGCCTTCTCTAGTTTTTTCGTCGTCGCAGCAACAGCTTCCGCACACTCAGCAAACTCCTGCATGGTTCCGGCGGACCTGATCGCATTGTTAGTTTCGTCGTTCATCTTCACACTTGCGGATTTGATGATTTTAAGTGATCCTTGCAAAGTCTCTTAGCGGCCTCGCGCATTCTGTTTTTCAAACAAGACGCGCTACAATTCGCTGTCATCAACGAAAGCCCGACTCTTTCCGGTTGTCTCACTCCGGTGAGGTTTACAGCGTTCGCAATCTTATAGAGAGGTAAAGAGCTGTGTTCGCATTCATTTTCGAAGGTCTCGGCACTACCGAGTTACTTTTTATACTTATCATCGCAATGATTTTTTTCGGTCCGCGAAAACTTCCGCAACTGGCTCGTTCAATGGGCAAGGGTCTCGCAGAGTTTCGGAAAGCCTCGGATGACTTCAAACGAACGTGGGAACGTGAGGTAGCTTTAGAAACTGCCAAATTCGACGACCATGCCATACTCGACACTAACTCACAATCAACTTACGAGCCCGCACATCCAGCCACCGATCCTGTAGTTCAAACTCCAGATTCTGAACTGGTAGTGGCCCGCGAAACTGCCGCCGAAGCGGCTCCGGAAACACCAGCGACATGGGTACAACCTGAGACTGAAACCGCCACGGTCCAATCTGCGCCTGTAGAAGTCGAACCAGTACCACTGCGGAAACAAGAATGGCTTTAATCTGAACCGATGTCTGCATTTCTAAGAGCACTATCCACAAACAGAGCGGGCGAAGAAGAACTCGGCGGTCAGATGTCCTTTCTGGAACATCTTGACGAGTTGCGCCGCCGCCTGATCCGCTCGTTCATCTTTATCATTCTCGCTACGACAGCGTGCTGGTTCCTTTCCGGGCCGATTTACGCCTTTCTCGCCAAGCCTGTGGAACGAGCTCTCGCCGATGCACAACAAAGACAGGTACCCATAGCCGGGCAAACCGGAACGGAAACAATCTCGGCACTAACAACCTTGAAAGAAAACGATACCGGTCGGTTTGTCTTTCCGGAAGAAACCAAGCTCGGAACCAGTCTGGTTCCTGTTGGCGCCTCGGTTAATGCGCGTGTTTATAAAGACGCAGAAGGTAAGCTGGCTCTGTTCACTGACGAACCACTCATTGCCGGCAACGTAGTTATTCCCAAGGGAGTGCGTTTACCAGCTAACCTCGGCGATGCGACTGAATCGTACACCGGCATCAATGACAAACTTATCGTCACCAGCGCCCTTGAGCCTTTCTCGCTCTACATAAAAGTCTCGCTCTACGCCGCGGTGGCCGTTTCGGTGCCGTTTCTGCTGTTTCAGATCTGGGGGTTTGTGTCCCCAGGTCTCTACCCCCACGAACGAGCTTACGTGACGCCTTTCATACTCTTGTCGACCATCTCGTTTGTACTGGGAGCGGCGTTCGCCTACTACGTAATCTTCCCGCCGGCCGCCAAGTATCTACTCGGCCTGGGATCGGATTTCCGCCTCCTGTTAAAGGCGGATGACTATTTCGACTTCATTATTCTCGTGATGCTGGGAATGGGAGTCGTTTTCCAGATGCCTGCGGTTACCTACGTTCTAGCCCGCATTGGCCTTGTAACTGCCGGATTGCTGGTCAGAATATGGAAAACCTCGCTGATAGTGATCCTGATTGCGGCGGCCGTCTTGTCGCCAACCAACGACATTCCAAACATGATGCTTTTTGCGGCGCCGATGCTCGTTCTGTACGTTGTTTCGATCTTCGTTGCGTGGATTTTCAACAAACCCCGGACGACGAGCTAAACGTTCAAATCACACGGTTTTTGCGGCCGTTTGAGGCAACGGGCCTGAGGGTCATCGCATCTTGACTGTGTTCTTAACAGGATCTTAGAATCCATGGTCTTCAACGGTAGCCGACAGCAGTCCGTATCGCACGAATTCGTACAGTATTCATCAGGAGTTTTGTAATGTCTTTCCAGAAATTTGCTCTTCGTCTGGCCGTCGCAATGACTTTTCTTCTCGGCGTCGGGGCAGGCGTGTTCGCACAGGATCAGCAGGATCCGAGCAACAAGCCCCGCAACGTAAAACCCGAACTGAAGAAAGCCTACAAAGACTGGCTCGATAAAGACGTCACTTACATCATTACTGACGAAGAACGAAAAGCATTCAAAAAACTGGCAACCGACGACGAGCGCGAACGATTCATCGAAGAGTTCTGGCGCCGCCGCGACCCGGATCCAGACACGGACGAGAACGAGTTCAAAGAAGAGTATTACGAGCGCATCGCTTACGCCAACGAGCACTTCAGCTCCGGCATACCGGGCTGGAAAACCGACCGCGGCCGCATCTGGATCATGTACGGTAAACCGGACGAGCGTGAAACTCACCCGATGGGCGGTTCTTATGAGCGTCCTTCATACGAAGGCGGCGGCTCGACAACTACTTATCCTTTCGAAATCTGGTTTTATCGTTACCTGGCCGGCGTGGGTTCGGGAGTCGAAATCGAATTCGTCGATCCGACAGGCAGCGGCGAGTATCGCATCGCGCGAAATCCAAACGAAAAAGACGCGATGCTGATGGTGCCGGGCGCGGGCCTCACCTTAGCGGAACAAATGGGATTAGCAAATAAAGCCGACCGCATCTCCGGGGCCGGCGGCATCGGCAATTCCCAGTATCAGCGTGAGCAAGACAGCCCATTCTCGCGGTTGCAGTTGCTGGCAGATCTCAATCGTCCACCGCAGGTTAAATTCAACGACCTCGCCGCTGCGGTCAACACCGGCGTCGTCGAAGAAAACCCACTCAACTTCGATTTGAGAATCGACTTCTTCCGCCAATCAGACGAAAGAGTAATCACTGCTTTCACGATCCAGGCTGAAAATAAAGACCTGGTTTTCCAGGACAGCGGCGGACTGCAACAGGCGCGCATGAATATCTTTTCTCGCATCACCTCCGTCGCCGGTCGCCGCGTCGGAATCTTCGAAGATCCGGTGATCACTACCGCAACCGCTCAGGAACTAACTGAAGCGCGAGACAGAAAGTCGGCTTACCAGAAAGCAGTGCCGTTAGCTCCGGGCACTTACAAAGTCGACGTGATCGTTCGCGATGTCACTTCCGGCGCCACTGGTCTGAAGCAGCTCGGCTTCACCGTGCCGAAGTACGACCAGGAGAAACTCTCGACGTCCACAATGATTCTCGCGGCCAAGCTTCAGAGTCTTGTCGATCAACCCGCGGTGGGCCAATTCGTGATCGGCACCACCAAGGTTATCCCGAACGTCTCAGGTGTTTACAAACGCGGGCAGCCTGTCGGTATCTACCTACAGGTTTACAACGCGGGAATCGATCAAACAACACTGCGACCTTCGGTCGACGTTGAGTATGTGTTGACTCAAAACGGCAAGGAACTCGGCAAACAGGCCGAAGACTGGAAGGGCATGAGCGACTCAGGCCAACGCCTGACACTCGCCCGCTTGATCGACACGAGTCGACTCGGCACAGGCGAATACGAAATCGCGATCCGAATCCGCGATCGAGTTACCGGACAATCACTGTCGCCGGCACAGAAGTTCACAGTTCAATAGCTTTTGTTCGTAGGGGCGGCACTCGTGGCCGCCCCTAAGTTTCAAACGTCGTCTCCCCGCCAGCATTACAACCGCTCCCATCGCCGAAAGGAACGACGCGCATGCGTGTCTCGTTGCTCCGAGCTGTCACAGCTCTCATTCTCGTTTCATTCGCAACTCTTTCAGTTCCCGCTCAACAAACAAAACGCAGTCCTGACGAAAAGCCGCGGAAGGTCAAGCGCGAGCTCAAGAAGGCTTATGTCGAATGGATCAATGACGTAGATCTGATCCTTACGCAAGCCGAACGCGACGCCTGGCCGAAACTCGATACTGACGAGGAGCGCGAAAAGTTTATCGAAGACTTCTGGCGCAGCCGCGACCCTGATCCGGATACCGAAGAGAATGAATTCAAGCAGGAGTTCTTCGAACGCATTGCTTACGCAAACGAGCACTTCTCTTCCGGCAAACCCGGCCGTCTGACAGACCGCGGCCGCATCTACATCAAGTTTGGAAAACCTGACGAGATTGAGTCGCATCCTGCGGGCGGTTCGTATGAGCGGCCTTCATACGAAGGCGGAGGATCGACTTCAACCTATCCGTTCGAGAAGTGGTTCTATCGCTATCTTCCGAATGTACGGAGCGGCGTCGAAATCGAGTTTGTCGATCCAACCGGGTCGGGCGAGTATCGCATCGCGCGAAATCTCGACGAGAAGGATGCACTGATTCACGTTCCCGGTGCTGGACCAACTTTCGCTGAACTCATGGGCACCGAAACACGGGCCGATCGAATTGCCGGTCTCGGCGGGTTTGGCCGCGTAAATTACACCAGAACTCAGGATTCACCGTTTGAGGTGATGGATCTCTTGAACAATCTCGAACGCGATCAGCCTTTCGAGCGAAACTTTCTCGGCAATTCAGTCAGTACTCCTATCGTTGACGATAGCTCGATCAATTTCGACACGCAGATCAACTACTTCCGGCAATCCGACAATCGCGTGCTCGCAGTGCTCACGGTCCAAACAGACAACGACCAGCTACAGTTCTCAGATAGTGGCGGACTCCAAATCGCTCGGTTGAATATTTTCGGCAGGGTGACGTCTGTCGCGAACGTTACCGCCGCAAAGTTCGAAGACTCAGTGACGACGACTGCAACTACGCAGGAGCTCAGCAGCACGCGCGCACATAAATCAGCATACGCCCGCGCCTTCGTTCTAAACCCGGGACGTTATCGAGTGGACGTCATCGTCCGCGACATCCAGACAGGAAATGCAGGCGTGAAGAAAGTCGGATTCATCGTGCCAAAGTTTCCGGCTGATTCCCTATCGGCATCGAGCATCATCCTGGCGGCGAAACTGGAAAACATGGAAGCGGGCGCCGCGATTGGACCATTCGTAATCGGCACGACCAAAGTGATTCCTAACCTCTCCGGTATTTACCGGCGCGGTCAACCGATCGGCGTCTATCTTCAGGTTTACAACGCCGCCACAGATCAAACGACTTTGCGACCCGCGGCAGATGCAGAATACGTGTTGCTCAAAGACGGCAAGGAAGTCGGCAAGCAGATCGAAGACTGGCGACAGATTAACGATGCCGGTCAGCGACTGACACTGACGCGCCTGATCGACAGCCGCAACCTCGAACCCGGCAAGTACCAGATCCAGATCCGCATCCGCGATCACGTGTCCGGGCAAACGATCACGCCGGAAGCAAGCTTTACCGTGGAGCCTTGATCGACTCACGCGAACGAGCTCGGATGAGATAGGCGGGTTCAAATGTTAAGATTGATCCCGCATGGAGAAAGCAGTTCAGCTAACCGGGTTAAGCCAGCCGGAACTTGTTAATTTCGTCGAAACACTGGGTGAACCGGCGTATCGCGGTCGTCAGCTTTTCGCGGCGCTGCAGAATCGTCGCCTGCGAAGTTTTGATGAAATAACCGACCTTCCTAAGGATTTGCGCGGGCGCCTGAGCGAGATCGCCAGGGCTGCGACACTCAAAATCGAGTCGCGATACATTTCAGACGACGGCACGCGCCGGTATCTGATGAAAACTCACGATGGCCTCCCGGTCGAAACAGTTTTCATTCCGGAAGAACGTCGCGACACAATCTGTTTTTCATCGCAATCGGGCTGTCCGTTGCAATGCACTTTTTGCCTTACGGCACAACTCGGCTTGTTGCGCTCACTCACTGCCGGCGAGATCGTCGAACAAATCCAGATCGCGTTGAACGACGCCTACGGCACAGGGGTTAAGCCTCCACGCGGCACAAACCTCGTAGCAATGGGTGCAGGCGAACCACTACTCAATCTCGATGAACTACTGAAAGCTTTGCGCGTAATGGCCGACCCGCAAGGTCTGCACATCGTCCCGAATCGCGTGACAGTTTCGACCGCAGGCGTGGTCCCACGCATTCTCGATCTGGCGAAGATCGCCGATCGTCCGCACCTGGCAATCTCGCTCGCCGCGCCCACAGACGAACTGCGCAACGAACTCATGCCGATCAATAAGCGATGGCCCATCGAAGAGTTGTTGAGCGCTTGTAGAGTTTTCGAGCAGACGCTAAAGGCAAACGAGCGACTCACCTTCGAGTACGTAATGCTCGACGGCGTCAATGATTCAGACGAGCAGGCGCGCCAACTCGCGAACCTGCTCAACCGGCACAACATCAAAGCCAAGGTGAATCTGATTCCGCACAATCCCGCGGATCCGCTGCCCTACCGGCCGTCAACCGACGAAACCGTGGAGCGCTTCAAGAACATTCTCGAGTCGAAAGGGATTCACACGTACGTGCGGCGGCCGCGCGGGCGAGACATTTTTGCGGCGTGCGGGCAACTGGCAGCGCGCCAGGTACCACTTAATATCGAAACTACTTTAGTCGGAGCCAATACTTAAAATGATCAGACACTTAACCCTACTTGCCATCATTCTCCTGTTACCGGTGACGCTGTTTGCACAATCGTCATCTGACGTAAACGTCAGCGGCTCGGTCGCTCCGGACAAAGTGAAGAAAGGCCGCGTTGTTCGTGCGAGTGTAGTAATGGACATTCCTTCCGGACTGCACGTGCAGTCAAGCAAACCACTCGACAAATTTCTCGTGGCCACGAAGCTGGACGTCGAAACGCCGTCGGGTATGAACGTTGGTCCGATTTCATATCCGCGTGCCCTCACGCGCAAACTGAAGTTTTCGAAAAACAACGTGGCCGTTTACGAAGGACGCACGACGATTCGTTTTAACGTTACTGTACCGGCGAACTATTCCGGCGGCTCCGGAGAGATCAAAGGCAAGCTCAGGTTTCAGGCGTGCAACGATGAATCCTGTTTCCCGCCCGTCACGCGCGAAGTAAAGATGTGGCTCAACGTTGAGTGATCACTTCCGTCCGACGACAGCCATCAGACGTCCGACTTTTCCGTGCAGGCTCTTCTCTTTCCGATAAGAAAAGAAGAGATCTGTGCGGCACATCGTGCAGATCGGCGCGATGTGAATGCGTTCCGGAAGCACTCCCGCTGATTCGAGTTGAGCGCGATTGGCCTGAAGCAGATCGACCATTGCGTGGCCCGGACGTGTTGGCGTGAAAAGTTTTTCTCCGTATGAGAATTGATTGCTAAACGCCTCGATTACTTCGCTGCCGACCTCGTAACAACATGGACCAGCTGAAGCGCCAATCGCAACGTGCAGATCAGCGGGCTTCGCGTCGTACTCCATTGCCAAACGCTCGACACCTGCCAGCACCGCCGCGGCCAGAGTCCCACGCCAGCCGGCGTGCACGGCCGCAAAAGCGCCGGTCACAGGATCACCGAGAAGGATCGGAACGCAGTCTGCAGTCTTGACGCCGGCCAAAACGCCTTTCGCATCACTTACGATCACATCACAGTAGATCGTCTCGCCCAGCTGGTTCTCAGCCGGCTTGGCTTCCTCTCTCGTGTGA
>JBKPJP010000175.1:0-5026 GCA_046730735.1 Acidobacteriota bacterium
AAATCTGTGTTAAAACTCGTTGACACGCGTATCAGCGGTTGTGAATAATAGCTAACGCCGGGCGAGTAGTGCCTCGGAAGACCCGAACCTGCCATCGATTGTACCGCCAGACCTAAAGAATGCTCGAAAAACTCGGACGAATCCGTCTCCTCTACATAGTTTTGGGAGTCCTGCTGCTCGTGGGTCTCGCGCCCATGGCATTCACAGGCATCCTGCTCTCCGGCCGCAGTGCCGATGAGTTGAGATCTGTCGAAGGTCGCTACCAGGCTCAGCTCGTGCAGGATAAAGCGCGCCAGATCGAGCTTTACGGGCAGCGCTATCGAGACGTCGTGACCGGCCTCGCTCGCGCTTTTGAAATCTCGGGTGGTATCCAGGCTTTAGACGATGCGGGCTACGACGTTCGGCTTCAAAGAACTCTACAGGACGATCCAAACTTGATCGCGCTCGCGCTCTGGCCGGTTGACGGAACGCTACATCGCGCCTTCCAGCCCGATGTGATCAGCCTCGAAGAAGTCGACGCCCGTGTTAGCGAAGTGCTCGCGCGGATGAACGGTCGCGGTCTGGTTGTTAGCCGGCCACAAAAAATTCGTACCGGACAAGAGATGGCGCTCACGATCGCGGAGCCGGTGCTGGGGGGCACGAACAATCAGAATGTCGTGGCGGCGGTAGTCGCAATCGTTTCGTTTCAGGAAGTCTTCGACGCAGTTCAACAGCCGACCTCCAAAAGCGAACGCGATTTGTTGAACGCAGGATTGCCGGTTGTGTTTGTAGTGGACCAGAACGGACGCGCTGTTGCGCATCCAGAAGCGAGCGTCGCGTTTTCCGAAAAGTCGATGACTGACTTGAAAGTGGTCCAGGATTGGCAGGAGTCAGGCGCGCAAGTACAGTCGGCACTCGCTCCCTTTTCAGCGACGCGCGATGGTCGCACTGTCGAGATGCTCGGTTCGTACGCCACTGCCGAACTCGATAAGAATTCACGTTTGGGCGTGATTGCTATTCAGGACGAAGCGGCAGCGCTCGCGTCGGTGTCTGACATGCGTTGGCAAACGCTATGGATCAGTTTGGTCGCCGCTTCGCTGACGGTCCTCATCGGAATTTTCTTCGCGAGCAAGTTGACGCATCCGGTCAGAGATCTCGCGGGCGGCGCACATCGCATTGCGTCGGGCGACTTCTCAAAACGAATCGAAGTGACGAGTCGCACCGAACTCGGCGACCTCGGCAACTCATTCAACATCATGACCGATCAGATCGAGCGTTTCATCGGCGACTTGCAACGATCTGCACAAGAGAATCGCGAACTCTTTCTCGGGACGGTCAAAGGTCTCGCAGCCGCGATCGACGGCAAAGACCCGTACACCCGTGGTCACTCAGAACGCGTGTCACGCTTCTCGATGGCCATCGCGCAACGTCTTGGTCTGTCAGACGAAGAGACTGAGAAGATCAGAATCAGCGCCTTGCTCCACGACGTGGGCAAAATCGCGATCGACGACAACATACTCAAGAAGCCCGCGGCGCTCACGGATGAAGAGTACGAGATCATGAAGGGGCATCCGCAGAAGGGCTACAAGATCATGAATCAGATTCCCGCGATGAAAGAGTTTCTACCGGGAATGTACATGCATCACGAGATGGTCAACGGTATGGGTTATCCGCAGGGATTGAAGGGCGATGAGATTCCGCTGATGGGCAAGATTGTCGCTGTCGCCGATACTTTTGATGCGATGACCACCGATCGTCCGTATCCGAAGGCGATGAAATTTGAAGATGCTCTCGCGCGTATCGAGAGTTTTGTTGGAACGCGTTACGATCCCGCCGTTGTCGCCGCGCTTTCGGAAGCCTGCAAAGAAGGTCAAATCAAACCGGGACAAGTCAAACTAAGAAAGCCCGCCAAGCCGGTTGCGACTCCACAGATCGCACCCATGCCGCCGATTAATGAGTCCCTGTCTGCCTAATCTGTGGAATCGATGGATAGCATGTATAATCGCCTCACATGGGACTTTTTTGGAGAAGAAAAAAGGATGACTTTGTCTCCCTGCGTTTAAACGAGCCTGCCGAAGCCGTACCGGAACCGCCGCCTCCGCCGGCGCCGAGCGAACGTCCAGTTGAACCTCCAGTCGAGACAATTAAAGACGAGGTAGTTCCGTCGCGATCGCCGTTCACGACTTCGGTGCTGGGCCTGAATCGCTCGATGGAGGAGTTGCAGGCGCAGGAAGCGGCGTTGGAACAGGAGTTTTCGGCACGGTTTCGACGTGCAGTCGCGGCCACACGCGAGTCGCTGTCTGACAAGCTCGACACCGTTTTCGCCGGGCGTAAGCAGATAGACGAGGAGTTGTTGGAGCAGCTCGAGGAAGTTTTGATTGCTGCTGACATTGGCGTGCCGACGACGCTCGAGATTCTCGAGACTGTACGGCGCGGTATTGCGCGCAAGCAGATCAACGATCTCGACGCGCTCAAAGCTGCGATCAAGACCGAGCTGTTGACTATCTTGCAGGCTTCCGAGCGGCAGGGCATCGCCTCGGAGACGACTGTGCCGGAAAGTGTCGCGCCGTACGTGATGATGATCGTGGGTGTTAACGGCGTCGGCAAAACAACAACGATCGGAAAACTTGCGCAACGGATCAAAGCTGAAGGCAACGACGTGCTGATCTGTGCCGCGGATACTTTTCGCGCGGCGGCGTCGGACCAGCTCGCGATCTGGGCTGAGCGCACGGGCGTGCCGTTGATTCAACAAAAGCAGGGAACTGATCCGGCCGCGGTGCTGTTTGATTCACTCAAGGCCGCGAAGGCGCGTGGCTCTGAGGTGTTGATCGTCGATACGGCTGGACGACTGCACACCAAGTCGAATCTGATGGCTGAGTTGGAGAAGATGAAGCGAGTGGCGGCGCGTGAGGTGGAAGGTGCGCCGCATGAGACGCTGCTCGTCGTCGATGCAGTTACGGGACAGAATGGGCTCGAACAGGCACGGCAGTTTTTGAAAGTCGCGGGCGTGACGGGGATCGTACTGACCAAGCTCGATGGGACTGCGAAGGGCGGCATCGCAGTGGCGATCGCGAAGGAGTTAAACCTGCCGATCCGTTATGCCGGCATTGGTGAGAAAGTCGACGACCTCGTGGTCTTCGATCCGCAGCAGTACGTGAATAGTTTGTTTGGTAACTAAAGACGTTTCACGCAAAGGCGCCAAGTTTACGCAAAGCCGCAAAGTTTTTCTTTGCGCCTTGGCTTTCAAACTTTGCGCCTTTGCGTGAAAACCAATCTTTGAATGCAAGTCACAACGACAATTCCAACAGTCTGGACCGACACTGATCGACGCATGATGGCGCGTGCGCTCGAACTCGCGGCGAAGGGAGTGGGCCAGGTAAGTCCCGGACCGCTGGTTGGTTGTGTCGTTGTCAGTCCCGCGGGTGAAGTTGTCGGCGAGGGTTATTACATCTTCGACGCCATCAAGCACGCTGAGACGATCGCGTTGGCCCAGGCCGGCGAAAAAGCACGTGGCGCAACCGTTTACGTTTCCCTCGAACCACACGCACACCACGGTCGTACTGCGCCCTGCACGGACGCGTTGATTGCCGCCGGTATCAAGCGCGTCGTAGCGCCCATCGAAGATCTCAATCCGAAAGTTTCCGGCAAAGGCTTTGCACATTTACGCGCAGCGGGCATCCAGGTTGAGATAGGTTTGCTGCGCGAAGAAGCGGCGCGCGTGAATGAAGCGTATTTGCATTACATGTCGACCGGCCTGCCGTTCGTGCATCTGAAACTCGCCGTTTCCCTCGACGGCAAGATTGCCACACGCACCGGCGATGCTCGTTGGATCACTGGTCCGGAAGCGCGTGCGCGTGTGCATGAACTCCGTCACGAATACGACGCGATTCTCGTCGGCGCGGGAACTGCTACGACCGACGATCCGCTGTTGACCGATCGTTCAGGATTGCCGCGGCGGCGTCCGTTAGTTCGCGTCGTGCTTGCTAATGAGTTGCGACTCCCTCCTGATTCACAGTTGGCTCGCTCCGAAGCACCTCTAATCGTTATTGGCAACCCTGATCTGCGTGCGGTATTGAAAGAACTCGCTGGTAAGTCATTGCAGAGTGTTTTAGTTGAAGGTGGCGCGACAGTCGCGGGCGCCTTTCTCGATGCCGGCCTCGTAAACAAAGTGACGTTTTTCATCGCACCGAAGATCATCGGCGGCGCCGCAGCTCCGAGTGCTGTCGGCGGAGCGGGCGTTGAAAGAATGTCTGAGGCGCTGGAGCTCGAGAGAATCAGCGTTACCCAGCGCGGTAAAGATATTGAAGTCACCGGATATCCTCGCCGCACCAATGGTTGAGCCTTATCCGTCCAAGCGCCTGGGCCAACACTTCCTCCGGGACGGGCGCACGATCCAGCGCATAATCGAAGCTCTCAATCCCAAAGCTGACGAAACAATCATCGAGATTGGACCAGGCACAGGTGCGTTGACCGCGTCGCTGGTCGAGCGTGCCGGTCGCGTTGTGGCGGTGGAGTTTGATAACAAGCTGGCGCCGCTCTTGAATGAACGTTTTGCGGAAGTTACAAACTTTCATCTCGTGATGGCCGATGCGTTGACAACGGATTTTTGCGCTGCGATTGAGCCTGCCAGTTCCGCGAGACTCGTTGCCAACCTTCCCTACAACATCTCAACCGCGATCCTGCAGCGACTCATCGCACAACGCGCATGTCTCGAAGAGATGGTGCTGATGCTGCAACGCGAGGTCGTCGAACGAGTGCTAGCACCGCCGGGGACGACGGATCGGGGTTTCATTTCAGTCCTGGTTGAAGCTTATTGCGAGGCGGAGAAACTGTTTGACGTCGCGCCGGGTGCGTTTCGACCGCCGCCAAAGGTTTGGAGCAGCGTAATGCGGGTGAGGTTTCGACCGCGGATTAACGCGAATGTCGCGGATGAAGAACTTTTGTGGAAGACGGTGAGCGCGGGGTTTGCGCAAAAGCGGAAGACGATTCTGAATAACCTGCGAAATTCCAGCGGTCGTTTGCAGGACACACTGAAGCGAAACGGGGG